>JAPLIW010000727.1 GCA_026388915.1 Deltaproteobacteria bacterium | reverse complement strand
AGGGTAGCCACGAGGACCGGGTCGCGGATGACCTGGCGAAAGGGATTCTTGGGGTTGCGAGTTAAAGCGGCGTCGGACATAAGTTATTAATAAGGTCATAATTATCCGGACATCGATTTTCTTTTTTGATCCTCCTGGATTCCGGCTTGCGCCGGAATGACGTAGTGAAGAAAGCCCTTCTTCTATTTGTCTCTCCGGCGAAAGCCGGAGTCCAGTTCAAGGCTTTTAATAGGATAGGCCTCGAACCAATGATGTCTAGACAATAATGGCCTCATTAGTAAATCAGGAATTAGACATCGCCCCCTCCCCCCATACCCTCCCCCGTCAGAGGGGGAGGGGGATCTTTCCGATTTTTTCCCGTCTGGGCGGATTCGTGGGGGGTTAAGCTACTATGAATGATCCGTTATAACCAAAAGATCCGGCCTGGATATACCCTTTTCATAGTAGATCTTCTCGAATCACTGTTGTGGCAGAACCTCGTTGATCCAGCGGTTTATGATCCGTTTCCGGTTCTGCCCCGCCCAGTTCTCATCGACGGGAAATATATTGGCCCCTTTGATCACTTCCGCCAGGCTGGGTTCAATTTTGACCTCGGGATGGGCGGGAATAAAGTTGATCTTGTACTTGGCATAGTGGCTCTGCATGGCCGGGCTGGTGGCCCAGTCGATGAGCTTCTTTCCCGTCGCCGGATTCTTGGCGCCTTTAAGGAGGGCAATGGCTTCTACGGATGTTCCAATCCCCTCCTTGGGGAAGGAGATCGCTACGTCGTAGCCTTCCTGCTTGGTTTTCAGGGCATCTACGATGAAGAAGATCCCCGCGCCCGCCTGTCCCAGGCCGACGGGAATGGTCCCGCCCCCACCGCTCTTGGTGTACACTTGGACATTGCGGCGGAGCTTCTTCAGGTAATCGAAGGCTTTGGTTTCATCCCGCCCGAAGACCTGCAGGATGGAGAAGATCCGGGTCACGGCCGTGCCCGAGGTGCGGGCGTCGGCCATCTGAATCATTCCCTTGTAGGCCGGATGGAGGAGGTCATCCCAGGACATGGGAGGGTTTAATTTATTCTCCTTCAGGAACTTGTTGTTGCTCATGAAGACCAGGGGATCATCGGCGATTCCCAACCAGATCCCCTGGGGATCTTTGAAGCGGTCCGGCAGGGCGTTGAAACTGGAAGCCTTATAGGGTTCAAAGACTCCCTCCTTGATCCCGGCGATATGGGTTTCTACGGGCCCGCCGAAGAGGACATCCACCCGGGGGTTGTTCTTTTCGGCGATGATCCTCGCCAGGGCCTCCCCGGACGAGAAACGGATGAAATTTACCTTAATCCCCGTGGCCTTCTCGAATTCCTGGAACATAGGCCGGGCCCAGTTCTCCGGCCAGATGGAGTAGGCATTCAAAGATTCCGCGGCCGGCGACGCGGGACACCAGCAGGAAAGAATTCCGAAGACTGCCGCCCAGAAGATCCAGAATCTTTTCATCTTCATGTTACTCCCTCCCTTTTGAAAAGGCGATATGAATGGGTCTCCTTCAGAACCCCAAAGGATGAAAGCTGCGGGCAAGACCGGCTCTCTCCTTCCCCCAACGTCAGGCTGAACCGCTGGGTTCAAGGATGCGCCCAACTGTGCCAGCCGGACAGCGTGTACTGGTGCGACGGGTTGGCCGCGGAGTATAACCGGCTCATGGCCCGGATGGTCGCCGGCGGTGCCGCCATTCCGATCAAGAAGCGCCCCAATAGTTTTCTCTTCCGCTCGGACCCGAGCGATGTCGCCCGGGTCGAGGACCGCACGTACATCAGCTGCCCGGCCAAGATCGAAGCCGGTCCCACCAATAACTGGATCGAGCCCGGCGAGCTCAAGGCGACCATGACCGGCCTCTACAAGGGATGCATGCGGGGTCGCACCCTGTACGTCATCCCCTTCTCCATGGGCCCCATCGGATCGCCGCTGGCCAAGATCGGCGTGGAGACCACCGACAGCCCCTACGTGGTTTGCAACATGCACATCATGACCCGCGTCGGAAGCCGGGTTCTCGAGGAGCTGGGCAAGGACGGGGAGTTCATCCCTTGCCTGCACTCCATCGGCGCTCCCCTCGAGAAAGGCCAGAAGGACGTGCCCTGGCCGTGCGCCCCCATTGAGCAGAAGTACATCAGCCATTTCCCGGATGAGAATCTCATCTGGTCCTATGGATCGGGGTACGGGGGCAACGCCCTGCTCGGGAAAAAGAGCCTGGCGCTGCGGATCGCCTCGGCAGCGGCCCGGCGCGAAGGCTGGATGGCCGAGCACATGCTGATCCTGCGACTGATCAACCCCGAGGGCCAGCGCTTCCACATCGCGGCCGCCTTCCCCTCTGCCTGCGGCAAGACCAATCTGGCCATGATCAACCCCACTCTCCCGGGCTGGAAAGCCGAGTGTATCGGCGACGACATCAGCTGGATGAAGATCGGCCCGGATGGGCGGCTTTATGCCATCAATCCCGAGAGCGGCTTTTTCGGGGTGGCTCCGGGCACCTCCCACGGCTCCAATCCCGCGGCCATGGACAGCCTGAAGGAAAACGTCATTTTCACCAATTCCGCCCTCACCGACGACGGCGACATTTGGTGGGAAGGCTTTGACGGGGAACCTCCGGCCCACGCCATCGACTGGAGAAGCAGGGACTGGACCCCCGCCAGCAAGGGGGAGGCCGCCCACCCCAACGCCCGCTTTACCGCCCCCGCCCGGCAGTGCCCGGTCATCAGTCCGGACTGGGAGAAACCCGAAGGGGTTCCCATCGACATCTTTGTCTTCGGCGGCCGGCGAGCCAGCGTGGTGCCCCTGGTGCACGAGGCCTATGACTGGGACCACGGGGTCTTCCTGGGCTCCACCGCCGCTTCCGAGACCACGGCCGCCAACATCGGCGCGGTGGGTAACCTGCGCCGCGACCCCTTCGCCATGAAGCCCTTTTGCGGCTACAACATGGGCGACTACTCCCAACACTGGTTCAACATGGGCGACAAGATCGGCTCCAAGGCCCCGCGCATCTTCTACGTGAACTGGTTCCGCAAAAGCCCCGAGGGCAGGTGGCTGTGGCCGGGCTACAGCGATAACGGCCGAGTGCTCAAGTGGATGTGCGACCGGGCGAGCGGCAAGGTCGGCGCGCGCCAGACCCCCATCGGTCTTCTGCCGAAGGAGGGCGACCTCGACCTGACCGGCCTTTCCCTCCCGGCCCAGGACCTCGCGGAACTGCTGCGGGTCGACGTGCCGGCGTTCAAGGCCGAGGTCCCCGACATAGAAAGACACTTCAACCAGTTCGGCGACCGTCTGCCCGCGCGCCTCAACGCCCAGCTCAAATTACTGGTGCAGCGCTTGGGGTAGATGCCGAAGCGTGCCTCTTTTTCTGCAATGACAGGGCGCGGGGGCGGACGGAATAGCGATCCCTTGCCCATACCCAGTTTTTTTGCTCGTTGGGGTTCAGCCTGAAGGAATTCGGATCATCAGGCTCGGCGGGATTATCGTTTTCTAGTCAGCTTCCGCCGTTCCTCCTCAAAAAGAGGCCTGCGAGAAAATAGCTTCCGAGGCAAGACTGGGCGAAACCATCTTCCCTTGCAAATCTCCCCGGGACAGGCCCGACCCGATGAAAGAATAACCGCCTTAGGATGATGATCCGAATTCCTTCAGGCTGAACCCCATGGGCTACCCCCTCTCTCTTCCGGGTTTTTCTCGCCCATGGGTTCCTTCCGCAAAAACCGGGGGTCGGAAGAAAGCGATCCGTATTGACTGGACATTGCAAACTGGAATACACTGATTACTGGGAGAAGAGGCAAGGAAATTAAATGATGCGGAGGCAGCGGCATGAGAGGGACGCGTGTGGCCGGGAAAAATAGGGGGCAGATCATGCTCTATGCCCTGAGCACCTGCGTTTGGTGTAAAAAGACCAAACAACTTTTGGACCAGTTGGGGGTGGAGTATGACTTCGTCGAGGTGGACCTCCTCCAGGGGGAAGAACGGACGCAGGCAACGGATGAAGTAAAGAAGTTGAACCCCCGGTGTTCCTTTCCGACTCTCTCCATCAACGGCCAGTGCATCGTGGGCTATGATGAGCAGAAGGTCAAGGAGGCGCTCGGTTCATGAAAGAAGAATCTACCGTTTCCCCCGGGGAGGGGGACCGTCTATTCCAGCGGCTGCACAAGGAAGCCGAGGCCGGAGGATACCATCTCAACCCGGATACGCCCTTCACCAAGGAGCTGGTCAAGGGCCTGCTGGTCAATGAGAAAAGATACGGGTACTGGGCCTGCCCCTGCCGCTTGGCTTCCGGTAATAAGGACGAGGACCTGGACATCATCTGCCCCTGCGACTATCGGGACCCGGATTTGGATGATTGCGGGGCCTGCTACTGCGCCCTTTATGTTTCCGGGGCCGTCTTGAAGGGCGAGCAAAAACTCCAATCCATCCCGGAGAGGCGTCCCCCCGAAGAGGAAAGAAAGAAAGCCCCCGCCGGGTCGAAAACCCCGACTCTCTCTTCCCTGCCTTATCCCGTCTGGCGGTGCAAGGTCTGCGGCTATCTCTGCGCCCGCGACGGGCCTCCCGAAGTTTGTCCGGTCTGCAAGGCCAAGAAAGACCGGTTTGAAAAGTTCTTCTGAAAGATGCCCAAAGATGTCATCCTTCTTTTCTTCTTGAAAGGACTCCTCATCGGGTTCTCCATTGCTGCGCCCGTGGGACCCATCGGGGTTCTGTGCATCCGGCGCACCCTGGCTTATGGCCGCCGGTCCGGCCTGGCTTCTGGGCTGGGGGCGGCCACGGCGGATGCCCTCTATGGGTGCGTTGCCGCTTTTGGTTTGACCGTCATCTCCCACTTTTTAATCCACCAGCAATTCTGGCTGCGTTTCGGGGGAGGAAGTTTTCTCTTTTACCTCGGGATTCGGACCTTCTTGTCCCGGCCGGGGGGCACATTCCCTGCGGCCCGCAGGCTGGATCTGGCGGGGGATTATTTCTCCACCTTCTTTCTCACCCTGGCCAATCCCCTGACCATTTTGGCCTTCGCCGTTATTTTCGCCGGACTGGGGTTGGGAACTGCGGGAGGAACTTTCTTCGAAGCCGGTATGTTGGTGGCCGGAGTTTTCCTGGGATCCGCTCTGTGGTGGTGGATTTTGAGCTTTGGGATCGGTGCTTTCCGGGATCGTTTCAACCTCCGGGGTTTGCGCTGGATCAACCGCATCTTTGGCCTCGTCATCCTGGGGTTTGGGGTGGCAGCGATGGTTGTTTCTCTCACCGGATTTTTTCCTTTTTAACCTCGGTGAATGGATTCAGGTTAAGGTAATCCCCCGGCTCTGCCGAGGGTCCCGCCTGTGGCGGGATTGACATTTCCGGGATGCCTGGGTTGTGGCCCGGGGGCAAGGGCATTGCGCGCAGAAAGCATCGGCTGATTCAATTTCGGATTTCGAATTGCGGATTTCGGATTTTGGAGTTTCCTTTTTCAATCCGCATTCCGCAATCCGCATTCCGCAATTCCGGTGGCCCCCAAGCGGAAGTGGGGGTTTTGACTCCGCCCGGTTAAAATTATAGAATAGAGCCATGAAATTCCTCACCGACCGGACCACGGGGAAGCTGGCCAAAAAACTCCGAGCCCTGGGCTTTGACGTGTTATATTGGGGAGAGGGCCAGATCGAAGAGGCCGCCCGGGCGGCTCTGGCCGAAGGGCGGATGTTCTTGACCCGGAGTCGGAGAATCCCATCCCTGGGGAAAGACCTTCAGGTCACGATCCTGGAGGCCGACAGCCCCCGGGAGCAGGTACGGGAAGTTCTGCAAAGACTCCGGCTGGAACCGCCGGAAGAAAAATACTTCTCCCGTTGTCTCCTGTGCAATGAAGAGCTCCACCCGGTGCCCAAAGAAGAGGTGGAGGAAAGGGTCCCGGATTTTATCTTCCGGGATTATGATTCCTTCCACATCTGTCCACGATGCCGCCGGGTCTATTGGCCGGGCACGCACCTGGAGAGAATGAGGAAGGAAGTAGACCGGATCCTGTCCGGAGAGGATCCGGCGAATTGGGAAATGATTGATAGAACTACCAAGGGCGTTTGCCGGAGAAAGGAGGCAGGGGAAAAATGACCCTCTGGGAATTGATCAAGAAGGGGGCCGAGGACGGCCTGGAAGCGATGAAGGACGGCCTGTCCGTCTTTATGGCCGAGGCCGGGAAGACCAGCCGAATTTTAAAGAAGAGGGTCGAACTGACCTCGGTTCAGGGGAACGTCCGCAAAGCGTTTATCCGTTTGGGGAGCCTGGCTTATGACCTTCATTCCCGGGATGAAAAGGAAATTTTGGACCACGGGGATGTGAAGGGGTTGATCGCCGAGGTGGACGGCTACAAGGCGCGGGTGCGCGAGATCGAGGCCGAGATCGAGGTCATTAAAAAAGAGGAAGAGCGGAAGGCTTCCCAGGGTTCAGGGCAACCGCCGGACCGCGGCGAAGGCGACCGCTAACCCTCTCGGGGCAGATTTCCGCAGTCGGCCGGATCGCCCCGGGTCTTCTCCAGGGCATGCTTCAGGGCCGGCAGGACCACCATCAGATTCTCCCGCACCGCCCGCGGACTTCCCGGAAGATTGATGATCAGAGATCGACGGCGAATCCCGGCCGCGGCCCGCGAAAGCATGGCCGTGGGGGTGATCTTCATTCCTTCGGCCCGCATGGCCTCGGCGATTCCGGGGACTTCCCGGTCCAGAACTTTGCGGGTGGCTTCGGGAGTGACGTCCCGGGGGCTCAGCCCCGTTCCTCCCGTGGTGAGAATCAAATCCAGACCCTTCTGGTCGGCGTATTCGGTAAGCTTCCGGGCGATGATCTCTTCCTCGTCGGGAATCACTTCGTAGGCCTCGACCTCGGCAGGGAGGGAAGCGAGGATCCGGCGAATCTCGGGGCCGCTCAGGTCTTCCCGTTCTCCGCGGGAACCCTTGTCACTGATGGTCAAAATTCCCGCCGAGAACATGAATCTCGTCCCCCACTTTGATTTCCCCGCCCTCCAGAACCTGCGCAAAAATTCCCTCTTTGGGCATGACGCAGTCCCCGGCCTGATAATAGATGGCACAGCGGGTGTGGCATACCTTCCCGATCTGGGTCACCTCCAGCAGCGTGTGTTCTCCGATCCGGAAACGGGTTCCCAGGGGAAGGGCGAGCAGGTCCAGACCCTGCGTGGTGAGGTTTTCAGCGAAATCTCCCGGCCCCACTTTTAATCCCAGACGGACCATCTTGTCGATGGACTCCCGGGCGAGGAGACTCACCTGGCGATTTCCCGGGGCGGCGTGGGCATCATCCCGCAGGCCCAGGCCGGGAAGCAGGCAAGAGGAGTGTACGTTCTTTTTCCTCGTCCCTTTTTTCGCGCTGATGTTGACGGCAACCACTTTGGCCGGGGAATTCATGCTTACCCCTTCCGCTTGAAGAGAAGGCGGGCGGCGGAGCGGGCCAGTACGTAAGAAACGTTCTTGCTCTTGGAGATATTCTGAAGGTCCCGGTCGTGGAGGTGATCCAGGAGCTTGATCGCCAGGGAGAGGGGGGCTTTGGGGTTCGACACCAGGGCCAGCTTTACCTGGTAATTTTTGACCCAGGTCTTGTGCTTGGCTATGGCCGAGAAGACATCTTCCGGCAGGCTGCGAAGCTGGGCATACATGATGACTTCGTCTTCGGAGAGCTTGGGGTTCCGCAGGACCGCCAGGGGGATGACCTTATTGGGGTCGTGGATGAGGGCGTTGCGCGCCTCCAGATTTCCCACCAGGGCCAGCCGGATCTTCTGCGGCACACCCATTTTCATGAGGGATAGGGAGAGAAAATCCCGCTGCTGCGGGGTAAATTGTTTTTGCGGGTCGAGGATGAGGTCCTGGGGCAGTTGGGCCTTCTCCTCCTTGGTGACCTGGAGCGCTTCGAGAAGGTCAGACTCCTCCGCCGGGGCCTTCTGGCCTTCTTTCTCGGCTTCGGTTTTTTCAAGTCCTGCGGGATCGATGCTCATAAAGCCGGGGGCTTTCCTTCTCCGCAAAAATAGCCGGACCTCAAGCTTCCTTCTGCTCCGCCTTGGAGGCCGCGATGACCTTGTCGGCCATATGGGCGGGGACTTCTTCGTAGTGGGAGAATTCCATGGAAAAAGATCCGCGCCCGCTGGTCATGGAGGTGAGGTCGGGGGCGTATTTCAATACCTCCGCCAGGGGGACCTGGGCCTTGATGATCTGGCCCTTGGGCCTGGGCTCCACGGCCTGCACTCGGCCCCGCCGGCCGTTCAAATCTCCGATGACGTCTCCCATGTACTCATCCGCAACGAAAACTTCCAGGTTCATGATGGGTTCCAGCAGGACGGGATTGGTCTCCAGGACTCCCTTCTTCAGGGCCATCGAGGAAGCAATTTTAAAGGCGATTTCCGAAGAATCCACTTCATGGGATTTCCCGTCGTAGAACTTGACTTTCAGGTCAACCACCGGATATCCCGCCAGGACCCCGCTCTGCATGGCTTCGTTGACCCCTTTCTCCACCGCGGGGACGAAGTTCCGGGGGACGTTCATGCCCACCAGGGCATTCTGGAATTCAAACCCGGAACCCCGGGGAAGGGGGGAGAGTTCGAAATGGACCTCGGCAAACTGCCCGCGGCCGCCGCTCTGCTTCTTGTGGCGGTAGATAATCCCGCTCTTGGTGCTCTTGATGGTTTCCTTGTAGGGGATCTTGGGGGTTTTCAGGTTTACTTCCACCCCGAACTTCCGTTTAAGTTTTTCTACGGTCACTTCCACGTGGACCTGTCCCATGCCCAGGAGAATCATCTCTTTGGTCTGTTCGTCCCGCTGGAGTTTGATGGTGGGATCTTCTTCGCACAGGCGGGAGAGGGAAACGGTGATCTTTTCCTCGTCGCCCTTGGATTTGGGCTGCACGGCAAAGGAGACCGGGGGAAGGGGGAAGGAGATGGCCGGGTACACGATGGGTTTCTTCTCATCGCTCAGGGTCTCCCAGGTGGTGGTTTCTTTCAGCTTGGCCACCGCGGCAATGTCGCCCGGGCCCGCCGAATCCACCGGCTTCTGGTTCTTTCCTTCCATCTGCAGAATCTGCCCGAATCTCTCCCGCGCTCCTTTGTTGGCATTATAGAGCGTTCCGTCGGGTTGGAGAGTCCCGGACCAGACGCGGAAAATGCTCAATTTTCCGGCGTAGGGATCGGCGACGGTCTTGAAGATAAACGCCGAGAAGGGCTCGTCCTCCCCGGGATTCCGCACCTCCTCCGCTTTGGTTGAGGGATGGGTGCCCTTGGCGGGACCCCGATCCAGGGGAGAGGGCAGACACTCGATGATGGCCGTCAGGAAAGGTTGAATGCCCATGTTTTTCAATCCCGAGCCGCAGAGGACGGGGAAGATGGTCTTGTGCAATACTCCCTGGCGAAGCCCCTTGGCCAGGTCTTCGGCCGAAAGCTCCTGCCCTTCAAGATATTTTTCGAGGAGGGAATCATCCGATTCGGCGATGGCTTCGATGAGCTTGTCCCGGGCGGCTTTGGCTTGATCCTTCAATTTGGCCGGGATGTCTCCCTGGCTGAATTTTCCACTCAGGTTAGTCTCAAATTGATAGGCTTTCCCGGAAAGGAGGTCTACCACCCCGGCAAAGGCTTCCTCGGACCCGATGGGAATATTCAAGGGGATGGCTTTGGGGCTGAGTACCTTCTGAATATCGCTCAGGGTGGTGGAAAAATCAGCCCGCTCCCGGTCCATCTTGGAAATAAAGATAAGGCGGGGGAGCTCGAACTGGTTGGCATACTCCCAGACTTTTTCCGTCTGCACTTCCACGCCGGACACGGCATCGATGACCACCACGACTCCATCGACCGCTTGCAGGCTGTTCTTCGTCTCGATAATAAAGTTGGCGTCCCCCGGGGTGTCGATGATGTTGATCCTGTGCTTATCCCACTCCAGAGGGTGGAAGGAGGAACTGATGGTCAGGCTCCGCTTGATCTCCTCGGGCTCGAAATCCATAACCGAGGACCCCTCATCGACCCGCCCCAGGCGGTCGGTGGTCCCTCCATCAAAGAGCATCGCTTCGGCAAGGGTGGTCTTTCCGGCTTTTCCATGGGCTATGATGGCGATGTTACGCAGGCGATTTACTTCGTATTTCTTCATACCGGCTCCTTATTTTTATTGAATATTAAAAATAATTTATATTAAGATAAAAATCAAGTTAAATCCAAGGGCAAATTGAGGGCGCGGGAACGAGGGGCTGAAAGAAGGTCCTCAGGGCGCTTTTTTTAGGGATTGATAAATTGCTTGAATTTGTTAATATAATTCTCTTTTGCGCTTTCGGGGACCCGGCATGAAAGAGCTGATTGAAAGGTTTCTGGAGCACCTCCGGGTGGAAAGGAACGCGTCGACTCACACCCTCCGGAGCTATGCCTCCGACCTGGAACAGTTCAGGAGCTTTCTTTGGTCCGCGGGGTTCCACCGGGACGAGAAGAAAGGAGACATCCGGGCGGAGAAAATCGATCACCTGGCGATCCGCGCCTACCTGAGCCGCCTGTACCGGGAACATAAGAAGTCCTCCCTGGCCCGGAAACTGGCGGCCCAGAGGAGTTTTTTCCGGTACCTGGTGGATGAGGGGCTTATAAAGCGGAGCCCGGCGGAGATTGTGGCCACTCCGAAGCAGGAAAAGAACCTGCCCTCTTTCCTGTCCGTGGATGAGGTGTTTGCCTTGGTGGAAAAGCCGGACCGAGCGACCCTCTGGGGGGCGAGAGACCGGGCCATCCTGGAAACCCTTTACTCCTGCGGCATACGGGTGAGCGAGCTGGTGGGATTGAGTGACGGAAATGTGGATTTTGAACTGGGGATTGTCCGGGTTTACGGGAAGGGGAGAAAAGAAAGGATTGTCCCCATCGGGGGGAAGGCGATCGAAGCCCTGCGGGCTTATCTTCCCCGGCGGGATGAGGTGTTGGCCCGGCGGAAGAAATCGGGACCGCGAGCCCCGCTATTCATCAACCCCCGGGGAACCCGCCTGACGGCCCGGAGCGTGGCGCGGCTCCTGCAGAAACACGTGCTGCGGAGCGGTCTCCTGAGAAAGGTGAGTCCCCATGCCCTTCGCCATACCTTCGCCACCCATTTGCTGGATGCGGGGGCGGACCTGAGGGCCATCCAGGAAATGCTGGGTCATGTGAGCCTCTCGACCACCCAGCGCTACACCCATGTGAGCATGGATAAGCTTATGGAGGTTTACGATAAGGCGCACCCTCGCGCAAAATAAAAAACGTTCACCACAGAGGCACAGAGGGCACAGAGGGCACAGAGAATTAAAAGAAAAGGAATAATGGAATAGTGGAACAATGGAATAATGGATGAGCAACTTTTTTTCTAATTTTGCTGTTCGATTTAATCATTATTCCATCATTCCAACATTCCAGTTTTTTACTCGCTGTTCTCTGTGCCTCGGTGGTGAAAAAAAGGAATCGATTCGTGAATGAGAGGATCATGGGAACTACGATCATCGCTGTCCGTCATGGAGGAAAGATCGCCATGGCCGGGGACGGGCAGGTGACCCACGGGAACACGGTGATGAAGCATGGGGCCCGGAAGGTGCGACGGCTCTACAAAGATCAGATCATCGCCGGGTTCGCCGGGTCCACGGCCGATGCTTTCACACTCTTTGAGAGATTTGAGTCCAAGCTGGAGCAGTATAACGGCAATCTGTACCGGTCGGCGGTAGAGCTGGCGAAGGACTGGAGAACGGACCGCATGCTCCGGCGGCTGGAGGCTCTCCTCCTCGTCGCCGACCGGGACCGGATTCTGGTTCTTTCCGGGACCGGAGACGTCATCGAGCCCGATGACGGCGTGGCGGCCATCGGCAGCGGGGGGCCCTATGCCCTGTCCGCGGCCCGTGCCCTTGTCCGATATTCCAACCTGGATGCGAAATCCATCGTCCAGGAGGCTATGCACATTACTTCCCAAATCTGCATCTTTACCAACGACCAGGTCGTGACCGAAGAGCTGGGAGAGACGAACCCGGAGATGAAAAAAGCATAGGCCATAGGGCCTAGAGAAAAAATACCTCCCACTGACATGGGAGACAGACTGATGGGTAAACATGAGCGACAAAGGGACGGAGAAAGAAGAGACCAGATATTTCACCCCCCGGGAAATCGTGTCCGAGTTGGACAAGTATGTGAGCGGCCAGAAGAATGCCAAGCGGTCCGTGGCCATCGCCCTGCGGAACCGTTGGCGGCGGCAGCGGGTCGATGAAGACCTGAG
>JAPLIW010000032.1 GCA_026388915.1 Deltaproteobacteria bacterium | reverse complement strand
CCACGATCAGCAAAACCCCGTATCGGTCGCAGATCTCCCGGATGATGGGGAAATACTCGGGGACCGGGGCCAGGGCCCCCAGACTGCTCCCGGTCACCGGCTCGGAGATCACCGCCGCAATGGTCTCTTTTCCCTCGTTGACGATCGTCTTCTCCAATTCCTGGGCGCAGACGATGCCGCAGGAAGGATACTCCCGCCCAAAACGGCAGCGGTAACAGTACGGCGCGTGAATGTGGGGGAAATTCATCATGTAGGGGAGATAATCTTTCCGATAATGGGTGTGGCCGCCCATGGCCAGGGCCGCGAGGGTGGCCCCGTGATACCCCTGCCACCGGCCGATGATCTTCATCCGGGACGGCTCGCCCCTTTCCAGATGATACTGGCGGGCCAGTTTGAGGGCCACCTCGTTGGCTTCCGACCCTCCGGACACAAAATAGACCCGCGACATCCCCGGAGGGGAGAACCGGATGACTTCCTCCGCCAGCTCGATCTGGGCTTCGCTGGCAAAGTGTCCGGCGTAGGGGAAACAGACCTTTCTGGCCTGCTCTTCCATGGCGGCGATGATTTCGGAAACTCCGTGGCCGATGTTGACCACGAAGGGGCCCCCGGAGGCATCGATGTATTTTTTGCCCCGCCGGTCGTAGAGGTAAATTCCTTCTCCCCGATCGATAACCGGGTAGATCTTACTCCAGTCCCGATAAAAAACCTTGTCCTTTTGATTTACGGCCATCATTTTCCCCCCTGAAGAGGCAAGGATTCGTTCTCCCTTTTCCCGCCTTTCCCCCTTTGCTTATCCTTTTTCTAGGGTCAGCCCCTCGCTGACGAATTTCTTCTCTCTTTTATTCCTTGCATATTGGGAAAGGGTGATGATTATAAAGAGCGCCAGGCCGATTAAGTCGGTTATCCATCCCGGCTTAATGAGGCAGACCGCGGCCACCAAAAGGAGGATGGATTCATAATGTCTGTTCGGCCGCAGATAGTACCATTCCGCCCCCCCGGCCAGGGCGATAATCCCCAGGATCGCGGTCATTACACTCAGGATAACATAGACGGGATCCCCCAACCCCATGAGGGCGGGGTCGAAGCAAAAAAAGAAAGGAACTATGAAAGCCGCAATTCCCAGTTTGGTAGCAGTGAACCCGGTTTTCATGGGATTGGCGCCGGCAAGACCTGCCGCGGCATAGGCTGCGATGCAAACCGGAGGGGTAATATCTGCCAGGACCGCAAAATAAAAAACAAAAAGATGGGCGGCAATGGGCAGGACTCCCAGTTTCGTCAAGGCCGGAGCCGCGATGACCGCGACGATGATGTAGGACGCGGTTACCGGCACCCCCATCCCCATGATGAGGCATACGATGGCCGTGAGGACCAGAGTGATAAACAGGATTCCCTGGGAAAGGTCGATGATGACGGCGCTGAACTTCAACCCTAAGCCGGTCATGGTGATGACCCCCACGATGATCCCCGCGCAGGCGCAGGCCACTGCGACTCCCAGGGCGGTTCGGGCACCATCCTCCAGGGCTTCAAAGAAGGATCGAAGCGTAAAGCGATCTTCTCCCCGCTGGATCACACCCACGGCTATGGAAGCCAGGATAGCTAAAAAAGCTACCTTCATGGGGGAGTAATAATTCATCAAGAAATAGATCAGCACACCGATGGGAGCCAGGAGATACCCTTTTCTCCTGAGTACCTTCCAAAATTTTGGGAGTTGATCCCGGGGAACTCCCTTCATACCAATTTTTTTCGCCCGGTAATGGACCTGCATGTAACAGGCGAAATAGTAAAGGCAAGCAGGAAGAAAAGCGAGTAGAGCGATCCTGGCGTAAGGAACTCCCAGGAACTCAGCCATAACGAATGCGCCCGCCCCCATAACCGGTGGCATAAATTGCCCTCCAGTGGAAGCCACCGCTTCCACGGCCCCGGCGAAATGGTTCGGGTAGCCGGTTCTTTTCATCATAGGGATGGTAACGGACCCCGTTGTGACTACATTGGCCACCGAGCTTCCGGAAATCATCCCATAAAGCCCGCTGGAGACAACCGCCACTTTGGCCGGCCCTCCGGGGGATGCGCCCGCAATACTGGTGGCGAGGTCGGTGAAAAACTTGCCCATCCCGCACTTGATGATAAAAGCGCCGAAGAGAATAAAGAGGAAAACGAAGGTCGAAGAGACCCCCAGGGGAATTCCGAAGATACCCTCGGTGGTCATGTATTGAAAGCCGAGGATCCGGGAGAAGGTGAAAGGCCGGTGAGCCAGCATTCCCGGCGCGTACTGTCCATAGGCAGCGTAGAGGAGAGCCACGCAAGCCACGATGGAAATGGAGGGTCCGATCACCCTGCGGCTGGCTTCTAATACGACCACAATCGTGATCCCTCCAAAGATCACATCCATTGTATTCGGCATTCCCTGCCGGTTGATCTGGCCTTCAAAGGCGGCAATAGGGTAGACAAAGGCCGCCAGGCTCAAGGCGATCCAGATGAGATCGAAGACGGTTACCCTTTGGGAAGGCCTTTTCTTGGAAAAAGGGTAGAGCAGAAAAACAAGAGCGGAGACAAAACCAATATGAACGCATCTTTGGAACATGACATAGATGGTCCCAAAGGCGGCCGTATAATTCCAACTTCTTCTAGGATCTTTTGTTCCAATGGGTTGCTGGACGGAGCTCCCTCATTCAGCGGCTGGGTCAAAATGGACTCCTTTCTTAACTTTGAGCTCAACCAGGGTTCCTTCCGGAACCATCTGGTAGAGAGGGAACTCCCTATGGGAAACGATCAGCGTCTCCTTCGAAAGGGTAGAGACCCGAAAGCGAAGTTGTCCCACATAACGGTTCATTTGATCCACGCGAAATTTTCCGTCTACCACCGACCAAACCCCATCTCCCTTTTCAGGGAATCCCCCCCCACCGGATTCGAATATGGCCCCGGACAGGATGAGGTTTCCGTCTTTGTCAAATTTGAAGATATGGGTGTAGGGCGTAAGCGCCAGGGAATGAATGGTCCGCAAATAGATTAATTCTTGGGATGGAATCCCTACTTGAAGGAGGTTTCGATCATTTTTATAATCCTTGACCTCCAGGACGAACAGCGGCTGGCTGAAGCAAACTTCACCCCCCCAAAAAAGGAAAAAGATAATCACTGCCGGCCACCAGAATCTTTTCTTCATGGAATTTCTTCTCGCCCCCCACCCCATCCCTCTCCCCCATCGCTGGGGGAGAGGGGAATCGTAAAGGGGATGAATCGGAGAATATTAGAAAATTGGCTACTTGATCTTCCCGACTTCCTTGTAATATTTCTCGGCGCCAGGATGGAGAGGGATCGGCATGCCTTTGAGGGCCGTCTCCATCTTCACCAGTTTCCCCTTGATATGGGCTTCGCCCAGAATATCCAGATTCTGAAAGATGGACTTGGTGAGGTTATAAACCAGGTCCGTGGGCATATCGCTGCTCGCGATCAACATGCAAGTCACGGTCAGGGTGGGAAGGTCCTGGTTGGTGCCTTTGTAGGTCCCGGCAGGGATCACCGCAGGGGACAAAAAGGGATATTTCTTAGAGATCTTATCTGAATGCTCCTTGTCCACGGGAAGAAGAACCATATCCCGGGTGTGGGCCACGTCCAGGAATCCCGCTGCCGGCGCGCCGGTGGGCTCAATCAGGGCATCGATATTCCCATCCTTAAGCTGTTCAAAGGCATCCGACAGGGACATCTGGTAGGCCTTCATATCCTTCTCGGTCAACCCGTAGGCCTCCAGGAGAATCACGGCGTTCTCCGTGGCGATACTTCCCGGGAATCCGATCCGGACGCGTTTCCCCTTCAGGTCCGCAATCTTTTTGATCCCGGATTGCTTGGTGGTAGCTACATGGAGGTGCTCATCGTAGAGCATCAAGACGCCTCTGGGTTTGACGGCCTTTTTTTCGAAAAACTTCAAACCATTGGCGGCAAAATGGACCGCGTCGTTCTGGCAGATGGCCGCACTGGCCTGGCCCTGCTCCATCAGTCGTAGATTGACCACGGAACAACCGCTCGTCTCTGCGGTGGCATTCACATCGGCAACCTTGCTGTTCCAGATGCGGGCGATCCCTCCTCCCAGGGGGAAATAGACTCCCGCCGTCCCACAGGTCAAAAGAGAAATAAATTCTTTTGTCATCCCGCTTTCGGGGACGAAACCCAGCAGGCTGATCATGACGACCCCGATCACCGCAGCTTTGCTTTTCATGCGCACACTCCTTTCGTTTTTTTCGGTCCCCAAAGACCGGTTTTGGCGGCGTGACCCTGCCCTTTCCTCTCTTGTTTTCTTGCCCTTTCTCCCTGCGCCTTACGCCTTGCGCCATTTACCCGACTTGAGCATAAACTTCCCGAATCGACTTTTCCAGAAGTTCGGCCAGCTCATCGATCTGCCGTTCGGTAATGATAAACGGAGGAGACACGACGGTGTGGTCCCCCGAGACCCCATCGGCCGTCCCCGCCCCGGACATGAGAATCAGTCCGTTTTGGAAGGCCTTGTCGGTTAGGGTTTCGGATATTTTCCGGGATCGTTCGAAAGGGGTTTTCTTCGCTTTGTCTTTCACGAACTCAATCCCCAGGAGCAGACCCTTTCCCCGGATGTCCCCCACCATGGGCAGATCTTTCAACCGGGCCAGTCTTTCAAAAAGGTATTTTCCCATCTGCGCCGAGCGCTCCACCAGCCGGTTCTTTTCGATGTAGCCCAAAACCGCCAACCCCGCGGCGCAGGAAAGGGGGTTGCCCGAATAGGTGTAGCCCATGAAAAAGGCGGGTCTCTCGGACTTCTCGAAAGCTTCGAACACTCTCTGGTGCACGATCACCGCGCCCAGAGGGGTGTATCCGCTTCCGGTCCCCTTACCGGTGATGATCACATCCGGCACCACCTTCCAGTGATCGATCCCGAAATTTTTCCCGGTCCGGCCGAACCCGGTGATAACCTCATCGGCAATGAAGAGAATGCCGTACCGGTCGCAGATTTCGCGGATAATGGGAAAATATTCCGGGGGCGGGGGTACCGCTCCCAGGCTGTTCCCCACCAGCGGCTCGGCGATGAAGGCGGCCACGTGTGCCTGGCCCTCCTGCTTGATAACCTTCTCCAGTTCGTGGGCGCAGACTATGCCGCATGCGGGGTAGGCCTTATCCCAGGGGCAGCGGTAACAATAGGATGGCGGGATGTGGGGGAAATTAAGTAGATAAGGCTGGTAGTCATTCCTCCGGGAGGTATGCCCCGATACGGAAAGGGCTCCGATGGTGGCCCCGTGATACCCCTGCCACCGTCCGATGATCTTCACCCGGGAAGGGTCTCCTTTGCTTAAATGGTACTGCCGGGCCACCTTGAGGGCGATCTCGGTGGCCTCCGACCCCCCCGATACGAAATAGACCCGGGACATCCCCGGAGGGGCGAATTCAACCACCTTCCTGGAAAGCTCGATCTGGGCTTCGCTGATGAAATGCCCCACGTAGGGAAAACAGACTTTCCGGGCCTGCTCCAGCATGGAATCAATGACTTCCTTTACCCCATGCCCGATGTTGATGACCGCGGGCCCTCCCGAGGCATCCAGATATCGCTTCCCCTGCCGGTCGTACAGATAAACCCCTTCCCCCCGGTCGATCATCGGAAGGGTCTTTCGCCAATCGCGATGAAAAACATGGTCTCTTCCCTGGATCATGGCTTTTCTCCTTGGTTTTAAGCGGAGGGACAGTCCGAGGACAATCTTTTTGCGGGATCTACCTTCTATCGCTATCCGTGAGGGAGATTATTGATGCTCCGCTC
This sequence comes from Deltaproteobacteria bacterium, assembly GCA_026388915.1. GTDB lineage: Bacteria > Desulfobacterota > SM23-61 > SM23-61 > SM23-61 > SM23-61. The sequence continues at coordinate 338 of JAPLIW010000032.1, read as the reverse complement.
CTCATTGTCAAGAAGATTTTGGATGAGGCGCTCGCCTGCGGACTCGGGCAAAATTTTCCCGGGGCCGGAAAGATGCGCTAATCTGGCAGGCGCTCTCTTTGAAGGTGAGAGGAAACCAAGGGAGGAGAAATTTTCATACCCCAGGGGATTCCCTAGACGGAATCTCTCTGGCGTATCCAGGGAAGGCAAATAAGGTTTAGAAAAGATTGGCCATTGCCATCAGCAGCAGGTTTTGTTATCCCTGCAGGCTTCCGAAGTCCCTTTCTTTTCTTCGATGACACAGCAGCAGGAGTCGCTCTTGCGTCCCAGCATGGAATTGATGACTGCGTTGGCGCAGC
>JAPLIW010000384.1 GCA_026388915.1 Deltaproteobacteria bacterium | reverse complement strand
TCGTTACGTTCGCAACCGGGGCCGAGAGATATAGGCAAGTTGTCTTTTGGCCGCGCCAAGTTTCTCGTAGAAATTATCCCGCCGCAATTTGCCTACGTGTCCCCCCTGCTTCCTTTTTATGACCCATCATTGATGATCTCGTAAAAAGTCGCAATTCCATAGAATTCGTCATTCCGGCGAAAGCCGGAATCCAGTTACTTCAAGATGTTCTGGACCCCGGCTTTCGCCGGGGTGACGCTCCAAGAGACTTTTTACGAGATCATCATCATTGATTGGGTTAAGCAAGAAAACCGACAGCCCCTTTACGATCATTCTCAAAAGGTTTCGTTTTGTTTCTTTTCAAATTCTATAGATCATCCTACTTTTGCAGTAAGGATGGCAGCTCGGGCAATGAAGCCGCAATTCCAGGCTTGGATTTCGACAGCATCGCTCTGAGTTCCTCCCCCTGCACCACTTCCTTCTCCAGAAGAAGATGGGCCAATTCATCCAGGACCTTCCGGCGTTGGGATAAAATTTCCCGCACCCTTTCATGCGCTTCCTCGATGACCTTGGAGATTTCCTCATCGATCTGGGCGGCTCTTGCTTCGCTGTAGGTTTTGCCTCCGGAAAAGGTGTCCGGGAGGAACATGGGTCGCCGCTCGCGTTCGTAGGTCACCAGGCCCAGTCGATCGCTCATGCCGTATTCCGTGATCATGGAACGGGCGATGTCCGTGGCCCGCTGCAAGTCATTCTGAGCTCCCGTAGAAATCTCTCCGAAGACCAACTCTTCAGCTGCCCGGCCCCCTAAAAAAACGGCCAGCCGGTCCAGCAACTCCGAGCGGGTCATCAAATAGCGGTCCTCCGTGGGCTGTTGCTGGGTATACCCCAGGGCGGCGATCCCCCGGGGAATGATGGAGATCTTGTGCACCGGGTCGGCATACTGAACGGATTCCGCCACCAGGGCATGTCCGGACTCATGGAAGGCGATGATCTCTTTTTCCTTTGGGTTCATCACCCGCTTCTTTTTTTCCAGCCCGCCGATGACCCGGTCGATAGCCTCATCGAAATCGGCCGGTTCCACTTTTTCCTTGTCTTTCCGGGCCGCCAGCAGCGCGGCCTCGTTGACCAGATTGGCCAGGTCTGCCCCCACAAAGCCGGGTGTCCGGGCGGCGATCTGATGAAGGTTCACTTCCGGAGAAAGAAGAACCTTCTGGGTATGGATTTTCAGGATGGCCTCCCGGCCGTTGATGTCCGGCCGGTCCACCAGGATCTGCCGGTCGAACCGCCCCGGGCGCAATAGAGCCGGATCCAATATCTCCGGGCGGTTGGTGGCGGCCATGATGATGACCCCTTTGTTGGTTTCGAACCCGTCCATCTCCACCAGAAGCTGGTTCAGCGTTTGTTCCCGCTCGTCGTTCCCTCCCATGACGTTGATGCCCCGGGCTTTCCCCAAGGCGTCCAGTTCATCAATAAAAATAATGCAGGGAGCGCTAACCGTCGCTTGGGAGAAGAGATCGCGGACGCGGGCCGCTCCTACGCCTACGAACATTTCCACGAACTCGGAACCACTGATACTGAAGAAGGGGACGTTGGCCTCTCCGGCCACGGCCTTGGCCAGAAGGGTCTTACCGGTTCCCGGCGCGCCGAGGAGGAGCACACCCTTGGGAATCTTTCCCCCCAATTTCTGGAATTTCCCCGGATTCTTCAGGAACTCCACCACTTCCTGAAGTTCATCTTTGGCTTCATCGATTCCGGCCACATCGGCAAAAGTAGTCTTGGTTCCATCCTGGGCAAAAAGCCTGGCCTTGCTTTTGCTGAAAGACATGACCCCCATTCCCGGCCCCATCTTTTTCATGGCAAACCGCCAGATTAAGAAAAAAAAGCCGATGGGGATGACCCAGGAAAGAATGGTGCTCCAGAATTTACTCTCATAAAGACCGGAATAGTTTACCTTGTGGTCATCCAGTTCCTTCACCAGGTTGGGGTCCTCCACCCGGACCGCGGCGAAATTTTGATCCTTTTTCTCCTCTTTTCCTTTTATTGTTCCGGTGATGTTTTCTGGGCCGATGGTCAAGCTGCTCACCTGTCCTTCGCCTAGGTATTGTTTAAACTTGCCGTAAGAGATCATCTCCACTTTTGGGGAAAGAAGATATTGTTGCACCAGGGCAATCAAGAGGAAGACGATCAGGAAATACCAGATACTGAAGTGGGCCTTGGGGGGCAGCCCTTTCTCATTTCTATGGGGGGCCTGGAGACCCAAGAAGGAACTGAGTTTATCTTTTAAATTTTCTCCCGGCTTTTTCTCTTCATTTAAGGGCATGTGCACCTCCTTGGAAGACCCATCCCTAGATACTCCGAGCGGCGACGGAGACGGGATTCAAAATTAGCACTTACTTCTCTCTTCTTCCCGCCCCCCAATTCATTCTTTAAGACTTCAAGCAGCGTCCCCTTTTTCCCAAAATTCAGAAAGTCCATGTAGGTCCACATTTTTCAACCAAAATTACGCTTCCACCGGAAGAACGGAAAAAGGTGGCCTACATAAAATAAATTAAGAATCCCCTTTACCCGTTATTTCAGTCCTCTCATTTACTGACCAGAACTTCAAGCCCCTTGGCGCATGCCTGGGCTACATAGGAGCCGGCCTTTTCTTGCCCGGGCATTTTATCCCAGCCCCCTTTTTCAATGAATTCAGATCTCTTCCAGGACTCTACTTTCTCTAATTCTTTAAGTTTCTCTTCATGGTTCGGTTGCTTCATAAATTGGGCGACGCAGATCGCCGCCTGACTCGCCAAGACCGCCTCGTCGGTCATCTTTTGGGCAGTGCCCCCGGTTAGCCAACCACCCCACGCAAAGCCGATGATCATTACGATGGCTGCCCCAATAATAAGGCCCCAAACTCCAAACTTTACCTTCCCTGAAGTTTCCGGTTTCATTGAACCCTCCCTAAATTATGGTGACATCCTTAATTTAATGAGACAATTGCCTACGGCCATACGCCATTTGAAAACTTGCCAGAATCATACCGTAGTATAAATATCTAGTAAGCCCCCAAAGAGATTTATTTTCCTCTTTGGGGGCTACCTACGGGCACCTTTAGCAATTTCCTTTTCATAAATTTTTCCAAAAGATTGGGGGTAGGGCGCTTCGTTCGAATATGGCCGGGCCAAAATGACCCTGCCTTTGATACCCCCTATAACGGACTATTCAACTTTTCCAGACAGAGTCAGAGTCTCTCGTTTAAGGGGAGACGGGACATAGACCAGGTTGATTTCTATCTTTTCCAAGGCCTTTTCCTTGACCGCCATCTTTGGGATGGTGACATCTAAAGACCCTTCGGTAATTTCCCCCGGCTTAACAGCTTTCCAAAACGGATAAACCTTGGCTATCTTTTCTCCAGATGTAAAACCGATTGGCTTCCCCGCTGCATCCAGGTACTCAAGGGTGACCCCTTGGATATCCAGGACATCTTTCGATATATTGGTTATCTTGATGCGACCCCTGAGATTTGGCGTCTCGGTGATCTCTTTGGAAGCTGTGTCAACAACCATGGCCACTTTAAGGTCACTAAGTTCCACAGCGAAATTCGGGCCCTTAAGCTCAGCCTTCGGTGGGACCAAATTCTTTTCCACTCCCGTTTGTTTCGGGGCCTCAACCTTCTTATCCGTAGAACAACCCAAAATTCCAATGGCCAGACTGAAAGCTACGATTGTGAAGAATTTTGTAAAACGCATATGATTTTATCCTTTCTTGAGTTATTAAGAACATTTAACCTTTGGATCCAACATCATTTTTAGCAATTGTAAGAACAATAGTCATAGGCGGCAATCACCCCCTTTTTTCATCATAATGGCCATAGGTAAAATCAAAGGCGGAGGTCTTTGTCAAAGGTCCCCACGCAGCAAAAAATGGGCTGCCTTCGTGGGGTATTTTGGTCACCGGGCAATCGTACTTTAAAACTGTTCCCGGGGACCGTAAAATGGGTCATAAACCATGGCCCCCTGCAGCGATGACCCTCCATAAAAAGCCATTCATCCATTACAGTTCCTTCATTCCTGCCGGATGGAAAACCGTGTGGAACATCAATCCATAGGGCTCTTTGAGAAGGTTCATCGCCCCCCGAAGTACCCTAAAACGCTCCGACTTCAAGTGGCCCTTAAGATTCCCCTCGGTATCCCATTCTTCAATAAGAGAGAGTTCATTTTCATTTTCCATACTCTGGCAAAAATCGCAACGCTGGCATCCCTTCTCCGTCCTTATGGAGCCGATCAGGGAAGCGATCGTCTGGGACAGCTCCTTTCGCTTCTCAGAAAGAACCTTCATTCGTATAATGACCACGATCATAAAAATCGTAGCTGCAAATGGCCTGCCAACAACCCGGGAAAGGCAGGAGTTTGGAATCATCCTTTAATAACGGCGGATTAGATTAATAGGAGAGATTCGCAGAGAAGGGTGAAACGATTTGCTTGGCCTCAATATTTGGTGGAACCTCCATATATTGAGGGAACCTTTGAGGGGAGCCGGGCTGCTTAATCTGACTCCTTGATCTCCGGCCGGACGATCCCGAGCTTATGCATCCTCGCTCTCAAGGTACTCGGGTGGAGGCCCAGGATCGCTGCGGCCCCGTCCTTTCCCTCGATGCGCCATCGGGTTTCCGAAAGTGTTTTAAGGATTTGGTTTCGCTCCATCTCTTCTAAGGTTCTCACGGTGGATGACAAGGGGAGGGATAGAATCTCCAGTTTGTCTGCCAGCTGCAAGGCCGGCCCGGGGCACAGGATCACGGCCCGTTCAAGGACGCTTTCCAGCTCCCGGACGTTCCCGGGCCACGGGTAATCCTGCAGGGCCTTCATCGTCTCCTTCTGAATCGACGTGATCTGTTTCCCCAATGTCCTGGCGTATCGCTCTATGAAGGCCTGGACCAACAGCGGGATGTCTTCTTTCCGCTGCCGGAGTGGAGGGACAGTGATGGGGAAGATGTTGAGCCGATAGTAAAGGTCCTGCCGAAACCGGCCCTTGCGGACCTCTTCCTCAAGGTTTCGATTGGTCGTTGCTACGATCCGTACATCGACTTTGATGGTTTGAGATGAGCCCAGGCGCTCAAACTCGTTATGCTGGATCACCCGGAGCAGCTTGGCCTGCGTCTCCAGCGGCAGTTCCCCTATCTCGTCGAGGCAAAGGGTGGAACCATTGGCGACCTCGAACCGGCCTACCTGCCGGGTATCGGCCCCGGAAAATGCCCCCCTCTCCCGGCCGAACAATTCGCTCTCTATCAAATTGGCCGGCAGAGCGGCACAATTGACGGTGATCAGCGGCCGATCCT
>JAPLIW010000264.1 GCA_026388915.1 Deltaproteobacteria bacterium | reverse complement strand
AATGGAATCATGGGTTAAAGAAATAATAACTACCGAATTACCCAATATTCCAACATTCCATTATTCCATACCCTGAGAATTTCCTATTGACCATTTAAGCGAGGAAGTTATGCCCAAGCTATACATAGAAGAGAGGTATTGCAAGGGTTGCGGGATCTGCATCGAGTTCTGCCCGGCCAAGGTGCTGAAACAGTCTAAAAAGATGAACTCCAGGGGTTATTTCCCGCCCGAGAGCGGGGAGATGCAAAAGTGCAAGAAGTGTGGCATGTGCTCGCTTCTTTGCCCGGACTTTGCCATCGTGGTATCCGATTAATCGCGGTTTTCGGCAGGTCCTTTTCTAACAGAAATCCGCAAGCTTTTGCCCATAAGATTTCCCTTGACACCACGTGGTTTAATGATAAAAAGTAAATTACTCTCAGCTTGGGTCCGTGGTTCGGCGGTGTTACCACGCGGGAGTCATTCCATCCTGTAGCAGCAAATCCTTAAGGAAAACGAGGGAAAGCAGGAATGAAGCGAGCCTGGCAGATCACTTGTTTGGCTTTTGCGGGCCTGGCAATTTTTTGGCTGGTCTTGTCTTTTGGGTACCCCTATAAAGACCGGTTGGGTCCTGGTCCCGGTTTCTTCCCTGTCTGGCTGAGCCTTATCACCGGGGCATTAGCCCTAGCCCTGCTTATCCAGACCACCCGTGCCAAAAGCGCACCAACGGATTTGACCGCGTTGATGCCCGAGCGTGAAGGGGCCATGCGAATCCTCATCATCCTGGTATCCCTGGTGGGCTGCACGGCCCTCCTCGATCCCCTGGGTTTCCGGATCAGTCTTTTCCTGTTTCTATTTTTCCTTCCGTTCGGCCTTGGGATGCGGACCTGGTGGGTTATGCTGATATTCGCCGTAGCCGGCAGCTTTGGAATTTTTCATGCCTTTTACTACTGGTTGAAAACGCCTTTACCCATAGGGGTGTTCGGTATATAAGGAGGGGATTTTGGACGCGCTGCAATATTGGATTCAAGGCTTTTCGGTTGCCCTGCAACCGGCGAATCTCCTGTATGCCTTCATCGGGTGTGTCCTGGGCACGCTCATTGGCGTCTTGCCGGGGCTGGGACCGGCGGCGGGGACGGCTATTCTTATTCCTGTCACTTTCAGCCTGGACCCCATCGGGGCCATCATCATGCTATCGGCCATCTATTACGGGGCCATGTACGGCGGGACCATCACCTCCGTGCTGGTGAACGTGCCCGGAGAGGCGGCTTCGGTCATAACCTGCCTGGACGGCTACCAGATGGCCAAGCAGGGCCGGGCGGGCCCCGCCCTGGGGATCGCGGCGATTGGTTCATTCATCGGAGGCACTTTCGCTACCATGGCCCTTATGGTCGTTTCCCTGCCCCTGGCGAGTTTTGCCCTGCGCTTCGGCCCCCCGGAAGTCTTTGCCTTATTGGTGGTAGGTCTCTCCCTGGTTACGGGTCTTTCCGGCCGTTCTCTGTTGGCTGCCCTGCTCATGACCACTTTTGGCCTGATCCTGGCCATGATTGGGATGGACCCGGTACGAGGGGCTCCCCGTTTCACTTTCGGCATTCCCCCGCTCTATGACGGCATCGGCTTCATCCCGGTGGTAATGGGCCTCTTCGGTATAGGGGAGATCCTTTTGAGCATGGAAGCTCCCGTTCTGGAAATCATCAAAACCAAGCTGACCGACCTTTTCCCCAAGAGGGAGGAATGGGGGATTTGTACCAAAGCCATCGGCCGGGGGACGCTTATCGGTTTCTTCCTGGGCCTCATCCCCGGGATCGGCGCCATTATTCCAACCTTTCTGGCCTATGTGGTGGAAAAGAAAGTCTCCAAGCACCCGGAGAAATTCGGAACCGGAGTCATCGAAGGAGTGGCTTCGCCGGAAACGGCCAACAATTCTTACGCCAATGGAGCCATGGTGCCCCTTCTCACTCTGGGGATTCCCGGGTCTCCCACTCTGGCGGTGATCATGGGCGCCTTC
>JAPLIW010000925.1 GCA_026388915.1 Deltaproteobacteria bacterium | reverse complement strand
GACCCCCGGGGCGTAATTTTCAAGGACAATATCCGAGATCTTTAGCAGGTCTTTAAATATCTTCAGAGCCTTCGGGTGCTTCAGGTTGAGAGTGATGCCATATTTATTCCGGTTCAGCGCCAAAAAATACCCGCTCCGGCTCCGGTCATGGGGCCCACCTTTACCCTGCTCCACCATGGGCGGGTTGTCCCGGATCAACTCCCCCTCAGGGGGCTCTATCTTAATGACCTCCGCCCCCATGTCGGCAAAGAGCATGGAGCAGTAGGGGCCGGCGTAGATTCTTGTCAGGTCTAAAATGCGGATTCCTTCTAATGGTTTGGGTGGCATAAATCGAACACCTCTATTTTTAAATGTTCAGTCCCTTATCTCTTCGTGCCTCGCACCTCGCTCCTCGATCGTTGGTTTTGCGCCTTTCCCTTAAATCCCCAAATAGGCTTTTTTTAGGTGTTCATTCGCTAGGAGTTCTTTGGCCTTTCCCTGGAGCGCGATTTTCCCATTCTCCATCACGTAACCTCTTTGCGCCAGGGCCAGAGATTTTTTCACATCCTGCTCCACCAGGAGAATCGTCGTCCCTGCCTGGTTGATCTTGGCAACGGCCTCAAAGATCAGTTTCACCAGGATGGGAGCCAGGCCCAGGGAGGGTTCATCCAGCATGAGAAGCTTGGGGATGGCCATAAGCCCCCGCCCCATGGCGAGCATCTGCTGCTCCCCGCCGCTCAAAGTCCCGGCCAATTGCATCTTGCGTTCGAGCAGGATAGGAAAAAGCTCGAATACCCGATGGATCGAATCAGCGGCTTTCTTCCTGGCTTCCGGGGTATAAGATCCCAGTTCCAGGTTTTCCAGGGTGGTCATATAGGGGAACAACTGCCGGCCTTCGGGGATCTGGATGATTCCCAGGTCCACGATGGCGTAAGCGGGTATTTCATTCAGCCGTTTCCCGGCGAAAAGAATCTGGCCCGATTTCGGTTTGAGGAGGCCGGAGATGGCCTTCAGGGTCGTGCTCTTCCCCGCCACATTGGCCCCCACCAGGCTGACGATCTCCCCCTGCTCCACCTCCAGGGAGACGTTGAAAAGGGCCAGCGCATCCCCGTACCTTACCTCAATTTTTTCCACGCTAAGAAAGGACATATTCTTCCCCGAGATACGCTTTGATCACCCGTTCGTCTTTGGCCACCTCCTGCGGGGTCCCTTCCATGATTTTCTCCCCATGGTGAAGAATGGCGATGTGGTCGGAAAGGGACATGATGGCGTGCATCACGTGTTCCACCACGAAAAGGGTGATGCCCTCTTCCCGGATCTTCCGCAACAGAACGAGGGTATCATCGACTTCATGGGGATTCAGCCCGGCCATGACCTCATCCAGCAGGAGCAGGTCAGGCTTGGTGGCCAGGGCGCGGGCGAATTCCAAACGCTTCCGGTCTGGCAGGGTGAGGCTTTTGGCAATTATATTTTTTTTATTGCCCATGCCCATCCAGTCCAGAATCTCGGAGGCTTGCTTACGGGCCTGCTCCGTGCTCTTCACCTTGGAAAAAACGCCGATCATCACGTTCTCCAAAGCGGTCAGGTTTCCAAAAGGCTTGACAATCTGGAAAGTCCGGCCGATCCCCCTTTCGCAGACCTGATGGGGGCGATGGATCGCCGAAAAATCCTGGCCCTTGAATTCGATGGTGCCGGAATTCGGCCGATAGACCCCGGAGACGAGATTGAACAGCGTGGTCTTCCCGGCCCCGTTGGGACCGATGAGGCCGAAGATCTCTCCCCGCTTGACCTCCAGGTCCACTTCTTTCACCGCGGCCAGGCCCCCGAATATTTTGGTCACCTTTTGAGTGCGCAACAGGACTGGATGAGCATCTGAACTCATGAACCCGCCTCTTTTTTCAAACCCGCCAAAGAGTCCTCAGCAGAAGGGCCGGGATCATTTCTTCCCTTTGGCCCTTTCTTCCCAGGT
>JAPLIW010000785.1 GCA_026388915.1 Deltaproteobacteria bacterium | reverse complement strand
GAGGGGAGAGTAAGCAGTTGAAAACTAAGTAAATTTTTGCCGCCCCATTCTATGAGAATGTAAGGCCCTATTATCGTACCCCCGGTGTCCAGCAAAAAGATATGGGACATGCTCAGTTTTCTAAAGGGGGGTTGGGGGGGATTTCAGAGACGTGTTTCTCAACCAAATATTCTTTGCAAAATTTAGAGAGCCTGCATGTTAGTAGTAGGATGGAGGTGGGCGGGTGCTCAAAATGAATAATGTAGAGGTCGTGTACAGCACGGTCATCCTGGTTCTCCGCGGGGTCTCGCTGGAGGTCCCCGATAGCGGCATTGTCTGCCTGCTGGGCGCCAATGGCGCCGGGAAGAGCACCACCCTGAAGGCCATCTCCGGGCTGCTGCATACCGAACTGGGAGAAGTCACCCATGGGGATATCACCTTTCAGGAGCGGGTGATCCACCAGGAAGCTCCTGAAAGCATCGCTGCTATGGGCATCACCCAGGTCATGGAAGGGCGAAGGCTTTTCCCCCATCTGACCACGGAAGAGAATCTATTGATCGGTGGGCACCTAACGCGGGATCGTTCCCGATTGCGCAAACGCCTGGAGCGGGTCTACGAATACTTCCCCAAGTTGACAGACCTGAGGTCCCAGACGAGTGGCTATCTATCCGGCGGGGAGCAGCAGATGTTGGTCACGGGAAGGGCGCTGATGGGTGAACCGAAGGTGATGCTTCTCGACGAGCCCTCCCTGGGGCTTGCTCCCCTGCTGGTCGAAGAGATCTTCAAAATACTCCAGGCCATCAATCAGGCGGAAAAGGTGGCGATCCTTCTGGTAGAGCAGAATGCGGCCATCGCCCTGGAATTTGCCCACTACGGGTATATCATGGAAACGGGCCGGGTCGTTCTCGACGGGCCGACGGAGAAGCTCAGGGAGAATGAAGACATCAAGGAATTCTACCTCGGTCTCAGCCAGGTGGGCCAAAGGAGGGGGTACCGAGAAGTAAAGCATTACCGAAGAAGGAAGAGATGGCTTTAAATACCGCGTAGGGCAAGATCGTCCGGAGCTCGGAGGGAAGGCCGTCTTGCCAGCTGCCGTCGAATACCTGAATGGTGAATAGGATTCACGAAGAACCATAAAAGGGGAAGTCCATGAAGGATGAGTGGCGTAAGAAAACCAAACCGCTGACCTTGGAGGGCGGGATTCACATGCCCTATTCCTGGACCGTAGGCCGGGTGGGAAGCCGGTTCTTTATCGAGCTGCGGGATCACGGCCGTATCCTGGGCAATCGATGTCCCCAATGCCAGGTGGTATGGGTTCCCCCGCGGCTACGCTGCCCGGAGTGTTACGTTGAGATTGACGACCGGTCCTGGACCGAGGTGGGGCCTCAGGGCACGCTGCGGCACTTTACCATCGTACGATACGAACATCCCGCTCAGCCCCTGAAGCCGCCTTTTGCCTACGGCTTGATCCATCTGGATGGAGCGACCCGGGCCATCACTCATCTTATTTCGGGGGCGGACCTCGAAAGCTTAAAGCCCGGCATCCGGGTCAAACCGGTGATGAAGCCCGTGCGCCAGGGGAATATCCTGGATATATCCTTTTTTACCCCGGTGGGAGGACCCAATCCATGAAACGGGTAGCAGTGGTAGGGGTTTCGCAGACATGTTTCCAGCCCAACCATCGAGAAAAAAATTTCGCCGACCTGGTTTATGAGGTGACCACCGGCGCGCTGGCCGATGCGGGGATGGAAATCAGCCAGATCGACAACGTGGTTACGTTATCCAATGATTTTTGGGACGGACGCACGATCTCCAGTATGGCCGTGATGGACGCCTGCGGTTCGTACGGGAAGAACGTCTCCACCGTGGAAGGGGACGGGAATTTCGGGGCCCTCTATGGAGCGATGCGCATCTGGTCCGGTTCTTTCGGAACCACGCTGGTGGTGGCCCACTCGAAAGGGTCCGAGGGGTCTCCTTTTCTGATCACCAACGCGATGTTTGATACTTTTTATCATCGTCCCCTGGGATTGGATGCCCTCAGCTCTGCGGCCCTGCAGGCCCAGACGTATATCGACCGTCGGGGAGCCAGGCCGGAAGATTGGGCGCAGGTATCGGTGAAAAATCACCGCAATGCCAAGGGGAACCCCTTTGCCCAGCTCCCCATGGATTTGACCGTGGAGCAGGTCATGGCTTCCCCCGTCAAAGCCACCCCGCTGAAAAGGCTCGACTGCTCTCCGGTTTCGGACGGGGCCGCTGCGGTGATCCTGGCGGCAGAAGACCGGGTCGGCGGACTCCGCCAAAAGCCGGTCTGGCTGAAAGGGGTGGGATATGCGGCCGAGTTGCATTACCTCGGCGACCGGGATTTATCCCATCCACGGGCCCTGGAGGTAGCCGCCCAAAAGGCCTATGCCATGGCCGGGATCAAAGATCCCCAAGGAGAAATCGATTTCCTGGAAGTTTACGATGCCTTCTCGTATATGGAGCCGCTCTGGCTGGAGGGCTTGGGCTTTTGCGCTCCGGGCGAAGGCGGGAAATGGACCCGGGAGGGAATCACCGAGATGAAGGGGAAACTGCCCGTGAATGCCTCCGGCGGGGTTCTCTCCGCCCATGCGGTGTTGGTTGCGGGCCTGGTTCGTTTCATTGAAGTGGTGCTGCAGATTCGAGGAACGGCAGGAGCTCATCAGCTCGCCCGCCCGCGAGTGGGGTTGGCCCACGGGATCAACGGCCCTTGCGGCCAGTCCCATTGCGTGTGGATCCTGGGAAATCGTTAGTTGGGAGTGGAGAGCTGGGGGCCGGGGGCGATGAACCCCTTTTTTGCGGAACAGGCCGATTCGGAAAGTCCGAATTTTAAAAACCAATCAATTTACCCTTTTGAAAAAATTATCAAATCCATATCGACTGAGATACCCATCGCTGAAATCCCCCCCTGCCCCCCTTTGCAAAGGGGGGCAGGGGGGATTTCTGAGGAATCTTTTCAGACGGTAAAAGTTACCTTTTTCAAAGAGCTAGAGTGTAACAGAAAACCGAGAGGGTAAGCCTATGGGCAGGAGAGTTGCGATTACCGGATTTGGGCAGACCCATCATTCTGCCCGGCGATGGGATGTCAACGGGCTGGAGCTCATTCAGGAGGCGGTCACCCGGGCGCTGGCGGATGCCCAATTGAACCTGAAGGATATCGATGCGGTGGTCATCGGCAACATGGATCATTTCGAGGGGATCAACTATGTCGATACCTGGAGCGTCGAAGGGTCCGGGGCTTTTTTAAAGCCCATCTTCAAGGTGACGACCGGCGGAACCACCGGCAGCACGGTGGGGATTGCCGCCTATTATCATGTGGCTTCCGGCCTCTTTGACCACGTCCTGGCCATCGGGTGGGAAAAAAACTCGGAATCCGATACGACCGGAGCGATCATCACCTGCTCCGACCCCATCTGGGACCGTTTCTCTTATTCGGGAGCCATCCCGAGCCTGGCAGTCGAGGCTTCTGCGTATATGAAAAGGTATGGAATCACCCAGCAGGATGCCGCCCGGGTGACCGTAAGGGACCGGGGGAATGCGGTGAACAATCCCTATGCTCACCTGAGAACGGCAGTGACGGTTGAGGAGGTCATGCATTCCCCCATGCTGACCGAGCCGATCAAGCTGCTGGACATCTGTCCCCGTTCCGACGGGGCGGCGGCGGTTGTATTCAGCTCGGAGGATAAGGCCGGGAAGACCTGTCCTCGGCCCGCCTGGGTTCATTCCGTTTCGGTCCGTCATGACACCACGTGGTTCGGGGACATTGATTACCTCGGGATACCTTCCCTGGCCTCTGCCGCCAAGGAAGCATTCCATCTGGCCGGGATCCGGGAACCCTGGAAGGAACTGGACGTCTGTGAGCTCTACATGCCCTACTCCTTTGCCGGGCTGAAATGGATCGAATCGATCGGTTTTTGCGCCCCCGGGGAGGCACCGCGCCTTCTTTGGGACGGAGAGACGGATATGGGAGGGAGCCTGCCCATAAACCCGTCAGGGGGAGTTCTATCGACCAATTGCATCGGGGCAACCGCTCTCTTACGGGTCGGGGAAGTGGCCCAGCAAATCATGGGAAAATCGGAGAAGCGGCAGGTTCCGGACGTTCGCCTGGGAATGGCCACCGGGTTCGGCGGATGTTTCTGGTCCGATGTGGTGATTTTGGGTGTCGATAAGCCTTAGCGCGGAAGAGGCCTAGTTCCTTATCCGGGAGATTTGCCAAAAAAAATTCTAAGCACCTGAGCGTGAGAACTGCAGGGGGAATCATGGAAACTCGAGCTTCGGAACGAAACCCGTCACTCTTAGCCATGGAGGAAATCGCCCATATGCCCTACCACTGGGCGATCGGGCTGGACGGGAGCAAATTCTTTCAGGAGATCAAGGAACGGGAGGTCCTGTTGGGAATCCGTTGCCCGAAATGCCGCAAAGTGTACGTTCCTCCCCGTCTGCTCTGCGGCCCCTGTTTTGTCAAAATGGATGAACTCGTGGAACTGGGGAAAGAGGGGGTGATCCAGGCGGTGACCCTGGTGAACTATCCCTTCATCGACCCGGACACGGGTGATCGAAGGCCTGTTCCTTACATCTACGGCTACATCAAGCTCGACGGCGCCGACAATCTCTTTTCCCATATTGTCAAAACCCCTCCCGGGGTTTCGGCCCAGGTGGGAGATCGGGTCCGGGCGGTTTTTTCCCGGGAGAAGAAAGGGCGGATCCAGGACATCGCTTTTTTTGAACCCCTACCGAAACCCAAACCTTGATCCCGCGTTTCCCGAGATTGACTCGAAACCGCCAACCGGAGAAATATGGAATTCACGAAGGAACAAATACTGCTCCGCGAAACGGTGGCCCGTTTTGCCCGGGAACAGGTCGCGCCCCTGGCCGCGGAGATCGATCAAAAGGAACGTT
>JAPLIW010000089.1 GCA_026388915.1 Deltaproteobacteria bacterium | reverse complement strand
TTCTGGGTGGACATGTGGATACAATCTCCGGGGGACCCAATGTTTCCATCCCCCACATCAAGGCGGGAACCCTGCGCGTGCTGGCCGGCTGGGGGGAAAAGCGTCTGGCCTCCCTGCCGGATGTTCCGACTCTCATGGAGTTAGGGTACAAGGATGTTGAGTTTTACATCTGGTCGGGATTCTTTGCCCCGGCAGCCACTCCTCCGGCGGCCATCAAGGTGCTGCGCGAAGGAGCGCGCATAGCCGCAGCCCTCCCCGAATTCAAAGCCGCCATGCAGAAAATGGATACGCCCATCCAATACATGGACGCCGTGGAGTTCCAGAAATTCTGGGAGAAGGACGCGGAGAGGTTGAGAAAAGCGGTCCGCAATATCGGCAAAGTGCAGTGATACTGGACACGGAGACGCGAAGACGCGGAGACTCGGAGACGCGGAGACTCGGAGACGCGGCGAATTATGCTATTCATCTCCGTGTCCCCGCGTCTCACCATCCCCGTGTCTCCGCGTCAGTATTAAAAGGGGGGAGTTAAATGCAGCGAGTGGGTTTTATCGGGATCGGCCTCATGGGATCCCAGATGTCCCGGAGGATCCTGGAGGCCAAATATCCGCTGACCGTCTGGAATCGGAAGAAAGAGAAGGCCGGCGCGCTCATCTCCGCGGGAGCCAAATGGGCGGATTCGCCGAAGGCCGTGGCCCAGGCTTCCGACTTGGTGATCACCATGGTCACGGATTCCGGGGCCTCCGAGGAAGTCATCTGCGGGAAAAACGGGGTTCTCGAGGGGGCGCACCCGGGCTTGATTCTGATTGACATGGGCTCCATTGCCCCTGAAATGTCCCGGTCCATCGCCGAACGAGCTCGGTCCAGATTGGTTCCCATGCTGGATGCTCCGGTGACCGGCAACCCCAAAGTGGCCTCTGAGGGAAAACTGGGCATCATGGTAGGGGGTCCGAAAGAGACTTTTGACGCCTGCCTGCCCATTTTCGAGAAGATGGGAATTAAGATTATCCATGTTGGGGAGAACGGAAAAGGGACGACCCTCAAGCTGATCAACAACCTGATCATGGGCGTGGCCCTCGAGGCAGTGGCCGAGGCCCTGGTGCTGGCTTCCAAAGCAGGGATCGACCCCCAGAAAGTCCTGGAGATTACCTCCGTGGGAGGGGCCCGCACCGGAGCCATGGAGACCCGCGGTCCCCGGATGATCAAACACGACTTTTCGCCCCACTTTTCCATCAGCAACATGCACAAGGATCTTTCCGGCGCGCTGAAACTTGCCGAAGAAGTGGGAGCATCCTTGCCCGCCGCCAGCATCGCCCGGGAAATCCTGCGGGCGGCGAAGTCCCAGGGAAAAGGGGACCTCGACTCCTGCAGCGTGATCACTGTCCTGGAGGCCCTGGCCAACACCGAGGTGAAGGCCAAAGGGTGAACCGCGAAAGACCGCTCTGCCCCGGATTAGAATCTCCGGGGGTTTTCCTAATCTACCAGGGCCTTTTTGTCCATGAGGCCCTGCTTTTTTGTCTGGTTCCTAAACTGGAATAGCCAAAATTAAACAAGAAATAGTAGGGGCGGCCCGGTGTGGCCGCCCGCCTGCACATTATATTCGTCTTTATGGTCACGTCTTACCGGGAAATTCGGCGACGATGTTTCCGATGATGGCCTTCTCCCCCAGCTGGTTTTCAGCAAAGACGTCCGCTTCGATGTAATTCTTCCCGCCTTCGGAATATTTGCGGGTGATTTTTCCCTTGCA
>JAPLIW010000537.1 GCA_026388915.1 Deltaproteobacteria bacterium | reverse complement strand
ATCAGGATTCAGGAATCAGGGTTCAGGAAGCAGGAGCCAGAAGCCGGCATACGGCCATTCTTTTAATCCTGAATCCCGAAACCTGATTCCTGGTTCCCATAAGGGTTGACCTTGGAAGAGGGTTTGAGAGAACAAGGAACCGGCAAATTTTCCCTGAAGATCCATGGTTGGATCGGCCTGGCGGTCATCGGAATTTCGGAGATCCTGCTTTTCGCCGGGGTGCCTTTGGTGCGAACTTTTTTTACCCCCCTGGCGTGGAGCGGCTACATCCTCTTGGCCGACAGCCTGGTCTTCCGGCAGAAAGGGAACTCCCTGATGATGAGCCGACCCCGGGAGTTCATCCTGCTTCTCCCGCTCTCCATCGGGTTCTGGCTGATCTTCGAGTTCTACAATCTATACCTCCGGAACTGGCACTATGCGGGACTTCCCGAGGAACTTCCTCTCCGCCTCCTCGGTTATGCCTGGGCTTTTGCCACGATCTGGCCGGCCATCCTGGAGACCGCGGAACTGCTGGAAGGGTGGAAGGGAATTTCCCGGCGAAAAATTCGCTCCTGGAGGATCCGGAAGGGGCATCTGGCTTTTTCCCTAGTTTTCGGGTCCTTCTGCCTGATCCTTCCGCTCCTCGCCTCTCTTCGTGTGGCTCACTACCTGGCGGCCCCGGTTTGGCTGGGGTTTATTTTTCTGCTGGACCCGCTCAATTACCGGATGGGCAGGGATTCGCTTTTGCTGGACCTGGAAAGGGGAGATCCCCGGAAGCTTTACAGCCTGCTTCTTTCGGGCGTCCTTTGCGGATTCCTCTGGGAGTTCTGGAATTACTGGGCCGGCGCCCGGTGGCATTACACCGTCCCCATCGCGGGGCACATCAAGATCTTCGAGATGCCGGTCCTGGGATACCTGGGGTTTCCCCCTTTTGCGGTGGAGTGTTTTACCCTGTGGGCCTTCGTAAAGAATGAATTTCGCCGGGCAAGGACTTCCCATGGATGAAATCTTCGGGCCTTCCGGCCTCCTGGCCCAAAAAATCAATTTTTACGAGCACCGCCCGGAGCAGGGCCAGATGGCCGGGGCGGTCAGCCGAGCCCTCTCTCAGGAGCATTTTTTGGTGGTGGAGGCCGGAACGGGGACGGGAAAGACCCTGGCCTACCTCATTCCCGCGGTCCTCAGCGGGAAACGGGTCGTCGTGTCCACGGGGACCAAAACCCTCCAGGAGCAGCTATTCTTCAAGGATATTCCGCTGGTTCAGGAAAAGCTCGGGTATTCTTTCAAGGCCGCTTTCATGAAAGGAAGGGGAAATTATCTGTGCTGGAGGAGGTTCCGTCTCCTCTCCCGCCAGCCCATTTTCCACAGCCTGGAAGAAGTGGACCATTACCAGCGGATCAAGAGATGGGCCGGGCGGACCCATACCGGAGACCGCGCGGAACTGGCCGACCTTCCGGAAGACCTGAATGTATGGAAAGAGATCTGTGCCTCTTCCGACACCTGCCTGGGACAGGCCTGCGAGTTCAATGATTCATGTTTTATCACCCGGATCCGGCAGGAAGCAGCCGGGGCGGACGTTCTAATCGTGAACCATCACCTCTTTTTTGCCGACCTGGGCGTGCGCCTGAAAGGATACGGGGAAGTCCTCCCCCGGTATGAGGCGGTGGTCTTCGACGAGGCCCACCAGCTGGAAGAAGTGGCGACCCAGTACCTGGGGACGGTGATCAGCAACTACCGCTTTGAAGAACTGGCCCGGGATCTGCGCCGCGAGGCCTCCGCCGCCAAATTGAAGGACGCGAGTCTCAGCCGGACGGCCAACGACCTGCTGGAGGTCCAGGAAAGGTTTTTCTACCCTCTGCGGCAGGGAGAATCGCGTTTCACCCTGAAGGAGGAGCATCTCAGCGGGAAGGTCCGGGAGGCCGCCGAAGGGCTGAGCCAGCAGCTGACCGGCCTTGCCGCGCACGTAGGGGGAATGAAGGAACCCCCGGAGGGCCTGCGGGCCTGCGGGCGGAGGGCCGGGGAGCTGAGAGAGGAACTGCAGGAACTGTTGTCCCTTGCCCGCGGGGAAATGGTCTACTGGGGCGAGATCCGGGGGCGGGGAGTCTTTCTCCATGCTTCCCCGGTGGATATCTCTTCTCCCCTCCAGGAGCATCTGTATCCCCGTTTGAAAACGGCGGTCTTCACCTCGGCCACCCTTTCCACCCAGAAGAATTTCGGGTTCTTCAAGGCCCGGATGGGTTTAACCGGTGAATGGGGAGAAGGCCTGGAGGACCTGGTCCTGGATTCTTCCTTCAACCTGAAGACTCAGTCCCTCCTGTACCTTCCTCCCCATTTGCCCGATCCCAATCATCCCGGCTTTCTGCCCCAGGCCGTGGAAGAGATTTCCACCCTCCTCGGACTCACCCGCGGCAGAGCCTTTCTCCTCTTCACCAGCATTAAAAACATGGAAGAGGCCCATCGCCGGCTCAGGGAGAAGATCCCTTTTACCACTTTCCTGCAGGGGGAACGGCCGAAGACGGCCCTGATTCAGGCCTTCAAGGAGGACATTCATTCGGTCCTTTTTGCCACGGCGAGCTTCTGGGAAGGAGTGGACGTGCAGGGCGAGGCCTTGAGCTGCGTGATCATCGACCGTCTTCCCTTTTCCCCTCCCAACGAGCCCATTATGGAAGCCCGGCTGGAACGAATTGCCGCGGCCGGTGGGAGTCCCTTCTGGGATTACCAGGTTCCTTCGGCGATTCTGCTTCTCAAGCAGGGGCTGGGGCGATTGATTCGCACCCGCCAGGACCGCGGGCTTCTGGCCATCCTGGATACCCGTCTCTTGAACCGGGGGTACGGGAAGGCTTTTCTGGAAAGCCTGCCCCCCTGTCCCGTGGTTCACGAGATCGGCCCCATCGCGGATTTTTTCAAGAATGCCCGAGGGATTTGATCGAATCACCCAACGTGGTGCATGGCGGAATGCGTCCTGAACCATGTAAAGTTCAGGGCTGCCCTGCACT
>JAPLIW010000419.1 GCA_026388915.1 Deltaproteobacteria bacterium | reverse complement strand
CCCGATTCTCTTCAATTCTCCGCTAACCTCGGGCAGCGCTTTAAGCTTCCCGGCTGCTTCCCGGTAATAATGTTCGGAACGCGTTTCGAGCTTTCGCGCCGTTTCCAGCACCTCTTCCAAGCCCATCCGTTCCGCACCGGTACATTCCAGGATAAAAGGGATTCGCGTGAAATCGTTAATCGGTTCCAAAATCATTTCGGTGACATTCACCCGTCGAACCCGCAAGATCCGTTGCTCATTTTCCTTGAGCTCTTTAGAAAGCCATTCGAATAAATCTTTGTACGATTGGCACGAAGGATTTTGGGCGGCGCACTGGTAAAATGCCCCGTCACTCGCCTCCAGCTCGGCTGCGAAATTCAGAACACTTCCAAAGTTTTTCAGCTCCATGTCTCCTCCCATAGGAAATCCGCAACCTGAAATCAGGCAAGCTCCACCTCGACCTTCAGCATGATTTCATCCGGAAACGCCGAATTTCCCTCCCTCTCCTGCGAGGGGGCATGAATATCCGGAGAGCTAGCCTAAAGCCAGCGGGTGATCACCACTTTGGCATCGGTAAAGAAATGGAAAATCTCGCGCCCATGCCCTTTCACATCGCCAAACATGGAATCCCCTGCTCCGCCAAAGGGGAAGAAACTCATGGGCGCGGCGATGCCGATGTTAATACCCACCATGCTGGGCTTCACGCGGTACTTGAATTCCCGCGCTACCGCCCCGCTTCCCGTATAGAGGCAGGCCGCATTGGCAAACCCCCGGGTATTGATCAGCTGAATGGCCTGATCCAGATCCTGGGCGTGGATCATGGTGACCACCGGCCCAAAGATCTCCTCCCGGGCAATGGTCATCGAGGGTTTCACCTGGTCGAAAACGGTCGGCCCGACGTAGAAACCGTTGGGGTACCCGGGCACTTGGGTCGTCCGCCCGTCCAAGACCAGCTCGGCCCCATCCTTGATCCCTTGTTCAATATAGTTCAGGACTCTCTTTTTGTGTTGGGCGCTAACGACGGGTCCCATCTGGGTTTTTTCATCCAAACCATCGCCCACTTTCAAAGGTGCTGCGGCCGCGACAAACTTCTCCCGCAGTTCCCCTGCTATCTCCCCTACCGGAACAAGAATCGATCCGGAGAGACACCGCTGGCCGGAACAACCATAGAAGGAGGTAATCAGGGAAGGCATCCCTTTTTCCAAATTGGCGTCCGGCATGACCACCACGGCGTTTTTTGCCCCCCCGAGGGACTGGACTCTTTTGCCCGTTTCACCGCACCGTTTATAGATGTATCTGGCCGTTGGCGTCGACCCGACAAAGGATATGCCCCGAATGTCCGGATGGTCCAGCAGGGCGTTGACCACGTCCTTCGACCCATGCACCATGTTCACCACCCCCGGAGGGAATCCAGCCTCTTCAACGACTTCGAAGATGCGGGTTTGGGTCAAGGGAACTTGCTCGGAGGGTTTCACAATGTAGGTATTCCCGGCCACAATCGCGTAGGGCATAAACCACCAGGGCACCATGGCGGGAAAATTGAAGGGGGCAATCGAGGCAAAGACCCCCATAGGCTGCCGTTCAGCGGTGCAGTCGATATCCTTGGCGATATCCTCCAGGCAATAGCCGGTCATCATCGTAGTCACGCCGGTGGCGTGCTCCACGTTTTCGATCATCCGCCGCACTTCCCCCCGGGCCTCATCGATCACTTTTCCCATCTCCCGAACCAGAGTCCGGGAAATATCCTCAAAATGAGTTTCGAAGAGATCCTTTAAACGGAAGAGATACCGGGCCCTGGAAAGGGGAGGCGTAGCCCGCCATTCCCAGAAAGCGGCTTTGGCGGCCTGGACGGCGCGATCTACGTCCTCCCGGGTGGAATAAGGGACCTGGGCGATTTTTTCCCCCGTCGCCGGGCACCAGACGTCGCCCAGGGTTGCGGAGCGCGACTGGATCCATTCGCCATTGATGAAATTTTTGACTATCGCTGTTCCCACGTTGAACTCCTTTCAAAGCTTGATTTCTTTACAGCGTATCCAATAAAAGAGAAGGCTCATGCCCGGGCAGTAAGTAGACAGTCCGAAGAGTTTCCCATCAGCGCTCTGATTTTCTGCGAACTGGCGATATAATCACCGCAATCGCAAACCAGATTCGAGGGAATATATCCCCCAACGGTGGTCGGTGGGGGAGTAATGGAATGACGGTTGTCATACAGGTCCCGAAGCTCCCTATGCGGAAAGATATTAAAAAAGAAGGGCCAATGGTCTCCGACAATGATTCGGTCCCCTTTTGGGGTCTGGACAAGGATAGATTGACTGCCGGGGGTATGGCCGGGGGTCTTGATGATTCTGATTCCGTCCTCCAAGTCAAGGTCCCCCTCCACCTTCACGCAGTTCATCGATTTCAGGACATCAACGTAGGAGGGATCATACTCCTCAGCGGAGGAGATTAACGGTAAGGGGTCTAGAAGGGACAGCCATTCATCCTTTTGGAAAACGAATTGGACCTTGGCCAATGCCTGTAGATTTCCTGAATGGCTTCTATGGAGATGAGTGAAAAGAACGGTGTCAATTTCCCCAGGGGTGACCGCATATCCGCACAACGCCTTTTCCAAAGGCTTCTCCTCTATATCCGCAGGATAACCGCCCCAGCCCTTATTGGTGGTCCCTTGTTTCTGCGGCCCGGTATCCACAAGGATATTTCTGGAGCCGCTTTGCAGGAGAAAACCCAAATACGGTGCGTCGATGATCAATCCAACGTCGAGGCCCGGCGACAACGCGGATTTAGGAAGTTGGATTTTGCCGTAATATAAAACTTTGATTTGCCAGCCGTTCATGTCTTACACCGGATTTTCCTTCCCTTTTGGGTTGTTCTTCCGAGCCCAGCTAGCGAACGGGGTAAAATCTGATGAATTTTTTCCGAATTATTTTGCTTCCAGTTACTCCTATTCCGAGGTTGAAGGTCCTTTCAGGGCAGATCTTTTTTCTATTCCTATGCGGCACTATTAGAAGACTTTTTTCTCTGGATGTTCTTTTCTGAATTCTTTTAGCCTGATATCGTATTCTTCGATTTTCTTAAGATGAAGGTACATTTCCTCTTCACCTCTCTTCCCATCTCCATTTTTTAAAAAATCCAATATATTTCGGTGATCGCTTATCACCCACATGGAATGATTCTTGTCCGGCACCAATAATTGCAGCTCACACTCTTTTAGAAAGTCCATCACATAATCAAAGTTCAAAATCACAATGGGGTTCCGCACACTATTAACAATAATTTTGTGGAACTCTATTGCCCTATCATCAATATTGAAAAAAACCTGTTCGCTGAATTCTTGGCTTGGCCTATTCAGTATTTCTTCACACCAAGATACATTTTCTTCTAGTTTGATGACTTCCTCAGGGCTTATTCTTTCGACCGCCAATCTAGCGCAAGCGGGCTCAAGGATCATTCTCGCCTCATAAATGTGCTGGATAGACAAATCTTTAAAGTTCAAGAAACTACTCAGGGAGATTTTAATGGATTCATCATTGATTTGCGAGACAAAAATTCCTCCTCCATGTCCCTTCTTTTTTTCAATAAGCCCAATCACCTGCAAGGACCGCAGAGCTTCCCGCAAGGTGACTATACTGACGCCAAATTGTGAAGCCAACTCTTTTTCTGTGGGTAGTTTGTCCCCCGCTGCGAGGGTTCCATTCAATATTTTCTCTTTTATCCTTTTTTCTATGTGATCTGCCACTCTGCCAAAGGGCACTGGCGCAAAAATAATATTTTTCATGACATATATCCTTATAAAAACTAATGTTAGCTAACATATTATTAAAATCATGTCAAGATTTTTTTATTTTTTATCTATTGCGGCACACTTTTGCCTCACGCCTGGCCCAAGCTGGGATTGATCCTTACACAATTCAAAAGCTAATGGGGCACAAGACCTTTGCAACCACCCAAAGGTATGCCCACCATTATTCCGAGAGCCTGAAAATCGGGATAAAGGCGTTGGAGGTCTCAAGGGTGGCCCAAAATGGTCGGCGTTTAGCACAATTTTAGCACAATGGGAAAAAAGAAAGCCTCCCAGATCGGGAGGCCCTTTGCGCAAGTATCTGATTTTGTTGGTGCCGGCGGTCGGAATCGAACCGACACGGAGCCAGGCCCCACGGGATTTTGAACCGTTCCATTCGCCACACAAAAAAACTTTCCATATTCAATAGTCTATTATTTATGTCTGAATCCATTTACATTTACGCTTATGGGCCTGTTACTCAAGCCTCAGGTTTGGCAAAGCGGTCAAAGGAAGCGCTTCTACACGCGCGTGCAGGGCATACTTCTCCCCGCCGTGATAGACCACATAAAGCCTTTCGAGTTGCAGATCCTCAAGCGCCACGTGAATCGAGCGAGTCATGGATGGCGCATCCGTGCATTTGAACTCAAACCCATATCGCCGGCCGCGGCGCAAGAGTAAGAGGTCCAGCTCCGCCCCGCGCAGGGTGCTCCAACAGTAGGCGTCGCGCTCACCCAGGATCGCCAACGTCTGTTCCAGTGCGAATCCTTCCCACGAGGCGCCGTATCGGGGATGCGACCGGAGACCCGCCATGGAACTGATTCCCTGCAGGTAGTGGAACAGCCCGCTGTCCCGAACATATACCTTTGGGGATTTGACCTGACGTTTCTTCAAGTTTTCGAACCAAGGCGGCAGCACGCGCAGAACGTATGCCCCGCTGAGAATGTCCAGGTAATGACGGGCCGTGTTGGGAGCGACGTCCATCGATCGCGCCAGTTCGGTCGCATTCCAGATCTGGCCGTGGTAATGGGCGGTCATGATCCAGAAACGGCGCAATGTCTCTGCGGGAACGCGAAGGCCCAGCTGGGGGATATCGCGTTCAAGAAACGTGGTCACGAATCCTTCCATCCAACGCCAGGCCGAGTCGTCGGCTGAGGCCAAGCAGGCCCGGGGAAAACCGCCCCGCAGCCAGAGGCGGTTCTGCCATTTTGTTCCCAGTTCATCGATGGCGAAACCGGGCACCCGGACAAACAGCGCCCTTCCGGCCAGCGACTCTGAAACTCCCTGGACCAGGTCCGGCGAGGCACTACCCAGAAGTAGAAACTTTGCCGGATTGCGAGGACGATCGCAGAGGGGGCGTAACACTTCGAAGAGCTCGGGCATCCGCTGGATTTCATCGATCACGATCAAGCCGCGGAATTCACCCAGCGCCAGCTCGGGTGTTGATAGTGCTTCCCGCCCTGCGGCCCGCTCGAGATCGAAAAATTGGACCTTTTTTTGTTTTCCGGATATTTGGCGGGCTAATGTCGTCTTGCCGGTCTGGCGAGCTCCCAGGAGCACCGTAGCTGGTGACTCCTTCAGGCAGCGAAGAACCTGTTGCGCAAGGCGATTCCTTGGAATTAACTGTTGCATATAGGCAGTATATATGAATATTTACAACAAAGTCAAATTCTTTGTTCTTCCCTCCGCTTAGCGATCTTGGCGCCTTTGCGTGAAACTGGTTACTGGTTCCTGGTTCTCCGTTGTTCGGTGCTGGTTTCAGGTCTGCAATCAGAGGTCTCTGGTTTCAGCTTTGGGGAAAAAGATGATGCCGGCGGTCGGAATCGAACCGACACGGAGCCAGGCCCCACGGGATTTTGAGTGCGAAAATCACTATTTCTCTAACCCCTTGATATTGGTCCGGTTTTCCCGTAACCGAACAAAATCAAACAAGAATTTTATTTCTATCTATTCCAGTCTATTCTATCTGTTCCAGTCTTTTTGAGTTATTTCTATCACAATTTTAGCACAATCCGTTTCAAGCCACACCCCCAAGGATGTTTCCCATTTCTTACCCTGATTTCAGAAGCGGCTGTTTAATACCCTAATTGCAGACCTCTGCTCCTTCTATCTCTGTGCGTATCCAATTGTTAAACTGGGTAGATAGATCGAAGGGATAAAAATACAAGCAGTGGTTTTTTCCACCCCGAGGATCGGGGAAAGCAGGGCCTAATCCTAAATGGAATATCCAACGTTGAACCCGTCAAGAATGGCGTAATGGACATTCCGGGGAGATTGGCAGTCCCCCACTTCATAAAAGGGCTTCCCTTTTTCTTTTAAAGCCTCCGATAAGGACCGAAGGGGAGTCAGGCCGGCAGCCAGGACCAGGCTGTGGCCTTCCAGAAAACGATTTTCTCCCTCGTGCACT
>JAPLIW010000382.1 GCA_026388915.1 Deltaproteobacteria bacterium | reverse complement strand
GATATAAGCCATCACCTTGGTCATGAGCGGGGCAATAAATGAGCTCACCGCGGAGGGGGCATAGGTGTAAGCGTCGGGAAGCCACACGTGCAGGGGGAAAAGCCCCATCTTGATGGCCGTGCCGATCAGGAAAAAAGACAGGGCCACCAGGACGACCTTGGATCCGTACAGGGCGGGAAGCAATTTGGCCAGGTCGGCGATGTTCAGGGACCCGGTCATGATGTACAAATACCCGACCCCCAGGAGGTAAAAGCAGGCCCCGATGGTGCCCATGATGATGTAATTGAAAGCCGCCAGGGGCGCCCCGTCTTCCCCGATGGCGATCAAGGCGTAGGCAGTCAGGGAGGCGATCTCCAGGAAAACGTAGAGATTGAAGACATCCCCGGTCACGGTGATGCCCATCAACCCAGTGAAGAGCAAAAGATAGATGGTATAGAAGCGGACCTTTTTATCCGCCAGCTCTTTTTCCACGCTGGCCCGGGAAGAAAGGGTCACCAGGAAGCTCAGGCAACAAACGACCACCCCCACGAATCCGTTCAGCGGGTCGATGACGTACTCGATCCCCCAGGGAGGAAGCCATCCGCCCAGGTGGTAGTGGATGGTTCCGACGGTCAAGACGGTGTACAAAAGGATCAGGGAACACACCAGCGAGGCCCCGATGGCCAAAAGAGCAAGGTAATAACCGGCCCCCCTCCAGCGCCACCCCAAAAGCGGAATGGAATAGGAGGTCATGAGGGGAATCAGGATGATCAGAATGGCTGCCGGGATCTGGGGAGCGTTCATCGCATTAATTTCAGGATTTCATCCTCTTCCAGGGTTTTATACCGGCGGTAGATCAGCAGAAGAACCGCCAGCGCGACCCCGGTGGTGCTGACCGACACGACAATGGCCGTAAGCATGAGAACATGGGGAAGGGGGTTCACGTAAGCCGCCGCGTGGGGAACCCCTTCCATCAGGACGGGGAGTGTGCCCCCCTTTTTGACCCCTATGGAAATGTAGTAGAGGATGATGGCCGTCTGGAAGATGTTCATCCCGATCAACTTCTTGACCAGATTTTTCTTGCCGATCATGGCGTAAAAACCGATCATCATCAAGACGATGTACATCCAATAATTGTACTTGCTCATCAAGGAATCAATCATCCTTGCCCCCGGTGTCATACGAAGCAATGGCCAGGAAAATGAAGATCATGATGGACATGACCCCCAGGAACACCCCGATTTCAATCCCCAGAATCCCCATGGCCCGAATCTTGGGGATGGAAGAAAGGGGGAGAGGCAGCGTTCCATAATCCAGGTAATTTCCGCCCATCAGCAGGGCGAAGGCCCCGATCCCGGAGTAAATGAAAAGCCCCAGGCAGGCATAAACGGTCAAGGCCTTCACGGAGATGCGACGGCGGGCTTCATCCAAACCATAGGCCATCACCAAGAGGATAAAGCTGGCCCCCATCATAACCCCGCCCTGGAATCCTCCTCCGGGGCTGTAATGGCCGTGCATGAGCACATAAATGGCGTAAAGCTGAATAAAGGGGATCAGCAGTCGGCAGATGGTTTTGATAATGACGTTTTCGTATTGGGTGATCATTCGCGATCCTTCCGGAGAAGCAGAAGGCAGGAAAGCCCCGCGGTAAAAATGACCGTCGTTTCCCCCAGGGTATCGTATCCCCGGTAATCAGCCAGAACCGAGGTGACCATATCCGGGGTGGCCGTCTCCTCCACGGTTTTTTCGATGTAACGGGGAGAAACGTGAAGGCTGGCGGGAGCGTTGGGGTCCCCCCAGGGGGGCATCTCCTGGGTCCCATAGATCAAAAGTCCCCCGGTCAGGAGAACGATCAGGAAAGGGAAAATTTTCAATCCTTTGACCTCCGTTTGGTCTTGAACACGGCGGCGGTAAAAAACACCGTGCTCACCCCGGCTCCCACGGTAGCCTCGGTGAAGGATACATCCATGGCGCCCATTTCACCCCACAGCAGAGCCATGAAGAAACTGTAGGCTCCCAGGATGAAAACCGCGCTCAAAAGATCTTTTACGGTGATGGCGGCGATCCCGCAGATCACGACCAAAATCAAAAGGATGAAATCCAAGGGCCAGATCATCTTTTCTACCTCGAAGAGGATTCTCCGCCGGGCGGAGAATCTTTCGTCCAGGGTTTCACCCCGCTCACCAGGGCCGCCCGGCCGATCGCATGGGTAGCGGTGGGGTTGGCGACGAAGATGAAGACCACGATGAAGATGATTTTGAGGCTCACCAGATTGAAGCCATTGTAAACCACCAAACCAAGCAGGACGAGGAGAGCCCCGAGGGTATCGCACTTTCCCGTGGCGTGCATCCGGCAGTAAAAATCGGGGAGGCGAATCAGGCCCAGGGTTCCCGAGGCAAAAAGGAAAATGCCCAGCGCCACCAGAATCACCGCCAAAATCTCGAAGATCAAATGGCCCCCTTCCTCTCAATATATTTGGCCACCGCCAAAGTTCCGATGAAATTGAGCAGGGCGTACCCCAGAGAAGTATCCACGAACATATCGACCCGCTGGTAGATGAAACCCATAAGGGTTAGGATGACCACGACCTTCGTCCCAATGACGTTGATCGCTACAATGCGGTTAAAAAATCCGGGGCCCCGAATTCCCCGATAGAGGCATATGAAAACCAGGAAGCCCAGGACCATACTGCCGACTAGAAAAAAATCACTCATCGCTCCGCCAGTCCTCCTCGCCGTAAATCCTGCCTACCCGGTCTTGCATCTCCCCTCCCAGCAGGTCGTCGGCGACTTTCTTGCTCAGGGCGTGGACATAGAACTCGCCTTCGCGGATGTCCAAGGTGATCGTTCCCGGGGTCAGGGTGATGGAATTGGCCATGGTTACCACGACCAGGTCGCCTTCCCATTTGGTCTTGAACCGGATGATTTTGGGCTCGATGGGCATCCGGGGGCTCCAGACCAGGTAAACCACATGGACATTGGCCAGATAAATCTGATACATCAGCCAAGGGAGGTAGAGAAGAAAATTTTTCCCGGCCGTATGCCTCTCTTTCAAGGTTTTCAGGTTGGTTTGA
>JAPLIW010000341.1 GCA_026388915.1 Deltaproteobacteria bacterium | reverse complement strand
AGATCCAGGGGTTGGAGAAAGGCCGAACCGCCCGAATGGATTCTACGGTGGTGGAGACCAACATTCATCACCCGACGGATTCCACCTTGCTGCAGGATGGGATTCGGATTATCACTCGCTGGCTGAGCGAGGGGAAGAGTTTGCTTCCCGTCCCGGAGTATTCGTTTGTGGATCACAACCGCAGAACGAAGAAGCGGGTGATGACGATTTTGAATGCCCGGAAAGAAACCATCCGTCAGAAGGCCTATCGGGATCTTTTGGATTTGGCGGGACGGGTTCGGGGGTATGCCCTTGGGGCGATCCCGGGGTTGTCTGGTTTTATCAGCGACGATGCCCAGATATGTTTGGAAGCCTATGCGTTGGCCGAGAAGATGGAACGGGCGGTTTTGATGTTGGAGCGGGTGATTTCGCAGACGGAGCGTCGGGTCTTCCATGGGGAGAAGGTTCCGGCCGATGAGAAGCTGGTGTCGTTTTTTGAGTGTCACACGGATATTATTGTCAAGGGTTCGCGCGAGGTGGAGTATGGGCATAAGGTGTTCTTGACTGGTGGAAAGACCGGGATGATTCTGGATTGTGTGATCGAGCGCGGCAATCCCAATGACGCGGTTTTGTTTCCGACTTTGATCGAGAGGCAGGAAAAACTTTATAATCGGCCCCCGCGTCAGGTGGCGACGGATGGAGGTTTTGCTTCGCAGGACAATCTGGAGAAGGCCAAGGAACGGGGGGTTCAGGATGTTGCCTTTGCCAAGAAGAGAGGTCTTGCGGTGTTGGAGATGGTCAAAAGCCATTGGGTATATAAGAAGCTGAGAAACTTTCGAGCGGGGATTGAGGCGAACAT
The DNA here is from genome assembly GCA_026388915.1 of Deltaproteobacteria bacterium. GTDB lineage: Bacteria > Desulfobacterota > SM23-61 > SM23-61 > SM23-61 > SM23-61. Next base: position 10,370 of record JAPLIW010000341.1, on the reverse strand, counting down.
ATCCCGGTTGAAGCGTTCGTTTGGATTTTCGGGTTGTGATTGGACGGGATGGGCTGGTTTTAAACAGTATGTTTGGAGCGCGGTGGTTTCGTATAACCTTTTGGTATTGGCCCAGTTGAAGTTGGCGGTGGCCTAAGGTCCAACCCTGGGGATGATAAAGTTTCGATCGGGAGGCGTATGTCTTCAAATCGGATTTTTGCATTCGGGATGGATCCCGGAGTTGAAATTTTTGAATTGTTGAGTTTGCGCTAACGTTTTTCCGTTCAGATTGTGATCCGAACGACCATCCTTTCCCCTAAAAACAGGGGTTTCCGGATGGACACTAATTAGTTTCCATCCGGAAACTCTAATATCGTGAAATTATTTTAGAAGCAGGTCATTTTTCTTTTGTATTTATGCTCATTTTTTGTTATCCTCTCGCGGAAATGCCCGTAAACATTGGTTCTGCGAGGAGATTATGCGGAAAAAATGGGATGAACAAGCAAGTCTTTTTCATATCCTCCCTCGGAATAAAATTGCCCGGGAATTGGAGGCGATCTCGGCCATTCTCGATACCCAGCCGCAGATCCTGGATCGAGTATACAAAGATCTTTCGGGGGTTCGTCTCGCCGACACGGGTCGCGAGGGGATGAGCGCGGAGCAGGTTCTGCGCTGTGCGATTTTGAAGCAGTATCGGAATTTGACATACGAAGAGCTGGCGTTTCATTTGGAAGATTCGCAGAGCTTTCGGGCTTTTGCCAAGATGCGGATGGGGCAGTTTCCGTCCTCTTCGACGTTGCAAGAGAACATCAAGGCTCTTTCCGTAGAGAGTTGGGAGGCGGTGCATCAGGCGATTCTGGGGTATGCGGAGAGCCAGGGGTTGGAGAAAGGCCGAACCGCCCGAATGGATTCTACGGTGGTGGAGACGAACATTCATCCCCCGACGGATTCCACCTTGTTGCAAGACGGGATTCGTATTATCACTCGGTGGTTGGCCGAGGGAAAGAGTGTGCTTCCCGTCCCGGAGTATTCGTTTGTGGATCACAATCGCAGAACGAAAAAGCGGGGGATGACGATTTTGAACGCCCGGAAAGAAGCCATCCGCCAGAAGGCCTATCGGGATCTTTTGGGTTTGGCGGGGCGGGTTCGGGGGTATGCCCTTGGGGCGATCCCGGTGTTGTCTGGTTTTATCAGCGACGATGCCCAGGTGTGTTTGGAAGCCTATGCGTTGGCCGAGAAGCTGGAACGGGCGGTTAGAATGTTGGAGCAGGTGATTTCGCAGACGGAGCGTCGGGTCTTCCATGGGGAGAAGGTTCCGGCCGATGAGAAGCTGGTATCCTTTTTTGAGTGTCACACGGATATTATTGTCAAGGGGTCGCGCGAGGTGGAGTATGGGCACAAGGTGTTTTTGACGGGTGGGAAAACGGGAATGGTTTTGGATTGTGTGATGGAGCGGGGGAATCCCAATGACACGGTCCTTTTTCCCATATTGATTGAGAGGCAGGAAAGAGTTTATGGTTGGCCTCCGCGGCAGGTGAGTGCGGATGGAGGTTTTGCCTCGCAAGAGAATCTGCAGAAGGCCAAAGGCATGGGGATCAAGGATGTGGCCTTTGCTAAGAAGAAGGGTCTTCAGGTGTTGGAGATGGTCAAAAGCCATTGGGTTTATAAGCAGTTGAGAAACTTTCGCGCGGGGATCGAGGCGAATATATCCCGGTTGAAGCGTTCGTTTGGGTTTTCTTGTTGTGATTGGACGGGATGGGCTGGTTTTAAACAGTATGTTTGGAGTGCGGTGGTTTCGTATAACCTTTTGGTATTGGCCCAGTTGAAGTTGGCAGCATAGGGTCCAACCATGGGGATGAGAAAGTTTCAAGAGGGAGTGGTGTGTCTTCCCCTTAGCTTTTTGCCGTCGGAGTTGATTCCTAAACCGAGATTTTTGAATTATTGACTTTGCCATAGAGTTTTTTCGACCAGATGATAATCCGATCGAGTATCCTTTCCCCTAAAAACATGGGTTTCCGGATGGAAACAAGCTAGAGAGGGAGGGTTAAGAGAAAGGTCGGCGTTGAGTTGCATCGGTGTTGCTATACTCTAACCCCCCCCTTGCCGAGGTGAAAAAACCCTGCCCAGAAAGGACGGGTAAAGCGGAAGGAAATGGAAGATTGAAGCACCGAATCCTGAAGACGGGATTTGACCGGAGGAAGGTAATCTTAAAGGTTGGAATCCACTCTTTCCGGATGTTCTTTCATCCAGCGGCGGTAGGCACTCTGAATCAATTCGAGATCTCCCAATTGATTCGAGCATATTTCAAACAGCTCTTGGGCAGAAACCTCATGGTAGAAATGGACGAGCCGGTTGCGATATCCGGCCAGAACCGTAAGGAGATCACCTTCGGTCTCAGTCAAAACCGCTTTTTCTTGCAGCCGAAGCGCGATTTCTTTGTATTCACTGACCCCTAAGCCGTAGCCCTTGGCAAGAATATGGCGCCCCACGTCGAACAAAGCTTCCAGGCTCCGGCGCAGGCAGGATTCTGCCGACCAAAGATTTCTCCGATCGGAAAAGAACAAAGTCTGGTCTCCCAGGGGCAAAGATCGGATCTCCCGCAGGAGAGAATCGATCAGATCCAGGCGATCCGCGACAACCCTTTTGGAAACCGCCATGGGAGTCATGTGGGTTCTCCCAGCACCAGGGCCATTCGTTCCCTTTCCAGGGGGGCTAAGTCCCCGGCCCGGCGAAGGACATAAAGTTCGTATTCATCCGCCTCGTGGCTGTCGCTGGCGAAGAGCCTCTCCCCCCGGATGATCTCCGCTGCCACAAACGGATCGGCCTCGGTCAGGCAGACCAAGTCGACCCGCGAAATTCCCAAAAGTTCTTCCAGGGCGCCAGCCAATTGGACCTTTTCCCTGACGGACCATTTTTTACCCGTAAGTACCTTCACACCAATGTCGGCATCCGAGAGACCCGCTGGCAAGTGATCTCGCTTCTCCTCGAACCAGTCGCGCACCTCTACAGCCCGGCTCCCAAAACTGTAGAGGAGGGCTACGTCGAACTGCCGGCAAATTTGCTCAAGGGCTGTTTGCCTCTTATTCATATTACCGCCCTAGTCCCGGTGGAAAGTGAACCGATGTAAAAAAGGCCTCTTGGTCGAGAGGCCTGGTTTCAATTTTTGGTGGGCCATGTAGGGATCGAACCTACGACCTACTGATTAAGAGTCAGTTGCTCTACCAGTTGAGCTAATGGCCCACGGCTATGCTGTTTTGATTAACATCTTCTCCGGCGGTTGTCAAGGTGCAGCCGGGCGAAAAAATCAAAGGTTCCAGTCCAGCTCGGCGCGGAGTTTGTCTTCGTACTCCCGCAGGCAATCGTTACAGAAAAGAATGACCCCGGGGTTGCCGTAGTACTGGATGGCCAGGTCGCCCCCAAAGGGACGGAATCTCCCGCACTTGATGCAATAAAAATCGGATTTGGGAGTAAAGGTTGAAGAAATGATCTGCTGCCGGATATTCCTTGCATAAACGACCGTGTTGAGCAGCTGCCGTTTATCGGGCTTCATACCATCCATCCCCTCGTTTCTTGCCCCGGGTTTCAAGTTTCCTCTGCTTCTTCCTCTTCCTCCAGCATGATATTTCCGATGACTTCCTGAAACTCCTGCCATTCATCCCGGGTGAAAAGGATGGTGATCCCCCGGTCGGCCATGCTCAGGGTGATGTTGTCTTTCTCGTTGTCGACCCAGACTTCGTATTTTTCGTCGCTGTAAAGCAGGGAGACGTTTGATGTTTCCACTGAACCCAGCCCTCCGGTAACCCCGTGGATTCGGTCGCCACAATGTAATAGATTATCCCTTAACCTTTTTTCCGTCAAGAAAAATAGGGGGCAAAAATAGGGGGCCGGCTCATAGCTTTTTGGCTGCCGCGATCCCTTTTCTTTTCGATTTGGAAAGCCTTCTGGACGGGCCTTTTTTATCCGGCGCCACGGGACGGTCCGGAAGGATCTCCTCCCCTCCGCCGCCTTTGAGGTTATAAAACCGGGCCATTTCCATCTTCTCCCCAAAATCAGCGGAGGAAACCACATTGGACCCTTTCTTTTCCGCGAAGGAGGCCACCTCCTGATCCGAGGTGACGATCAGGACTCCATCCTTCTTTTCGGCGGCCACCCGTTTGAGGATGTCATCGGCCTTTTCGCCGACTTTGGAAAAAATAACCTCAATTCCCTTGGATCGCTCGCGGTGGCCAGCCAGTCTCCCCTGTTGCCACCCGTCAAAGATCAGCCCCTCCCGGGCTTTTTGCAGTTCGATCTGCTCGAGCCTTCGCAATTCCGGGGACTGTTTGATGAAGTTGTAGCCGTCGAGAACGAGGAACATAAATACAATGCCTAAAATGCCTAAAATTCGAAATGCCTAAAGTACGGGCGACCCGGCGGGTCGCCCCTACGAACTCCGAACTTTTTTGGACGCGGATGAACGCGGATTAACACGGATCATTCCTGAAGAAAAAAACAGAAACGGAAAGACAGCCATATAGCTCAGCAAAACTCCGGCCCATAAGGCTGATTTTTACAGCCAGGCAATTCCAGAAATCCCCCCTTCGCCCCCCTTTTCTAAAGGGGGGGGGGATTTCAGAGGATCGTTGCCTAAAGAAAATTTTCTTTGCAGAATTTAAAGAGTCTGCGCGTTAGTAGTACAGATGAACACAGATTAGGAGCAGGTACAAGAGAAAACCAACGACCAATTGACTATGCGACTACAGGACCAAACGACTTCATGAATGGGACACGGATGAACACGGATAAAAAGCGGCTAACGACAAGACATGAAAAATGTAGCGGAAGAAGGCGGGGGTTGTCAAGAATTAGAATATTTCGAAGGGCCGCCCTTTGGGCTCAAGGAGCGGTTCGCTTGAGGATGGCACGCCTATTGGCCTGCCTTGAGGACCGCTGCATCGAGACCCGCCGCCGGTCCTCCCTTTTTAAGGCATTGTGGAGACGCGGAGCATTTGATATACTTTGGGATCATTTATCCCGGCCCGAAACAGAAAAATCCCGGGATAACTCAGGCCTAAAATCTCAATCAAATGGAGCAAATCAAATGAGCACACAAAGAGGTCCGGGGACCCCCCCCTCCCCCATGCGCGGCGCCATAGGCGGGGTCGTGTTTATCGCCGTGGTCATGATTCTCATGCTCTTCTGGCGCGGCATCGAGTTGATTGCCGATTGGTTCTGGTTCCAGGAGGTCGGGCGGGAAGTGATCTTCTCCGTGACCTTCCTGACCCAGATGAAGGTCGCCGCCCTCTTCGGGGGCGCCTTTTTCGTGATCTTTTACCTGAATCTCTTCCTGGCCTCCCGTCTCTCCTCCCGCGGCTATTGGGTGGACCGGGACAACCTGATTCAAATCCCCCCCTGGGAAGCGGGGGGACACTCTCTTGGAACCCTGATCCTTCTGGGATCGGTGGTCTTCGCTCTCTTCGCCGCACTGCGCGGGTCCGCGCAGTGGGAAATTTTTCTCCGGTATTTGAATCCCACTCCTTTTGGCATCCAGGATCCGCTTTTCGGCCGGGATATCAGTTTTTACGTATTCCAGCTCCCCTTCCTGCAATACCTCTTCTCCTGGCTCATGACCGTCCTCATCCTGACCACCCTGGCCACGGGCCTCGTCTATTTTATGCGCCGCTCTTTCCAATTTATTCCCCCCCAGACCGTCCGGATATCTCCTCCCGCGCGGACCCACCTGGCCGTCCTGGTCGCGGTCCTCTTCTTCGTGGGAACCCTGGGCGCCTGGATTGCCCTGAACGAGATTCTTTACTCGAAACGGGGGGTTGTCTTCGGGCCCGGGTACACGGATGTCAACACCCAGGTCGGAATGCTCAAGCTCCTGATGGGCGCCACCGTGTTCTGCGGGATTACCATCCTCGCCTTTGCCTTCCGGCGCGACTGGAGGATCCCGGCCGCGGGGCTGGCGGTGTTCTTTGCCGTTCTGGTGGTGGGGACCGGGATCTACCCCTCCCTGGTTCAAAAACTCAAAGTGGTGCCCAACGAGATCGCCCTGGAGAAACCCTACCTGGAAAAGAACATCCAGTACACCAACCTGGCCTATGGGCTGGATAACATAAAATACCAGGAATTTCCCGCCGAAGAAAGGCTGACCCGGGAGGATTTAAAGCGCAATGAGCTGACCGTCAAGAATATCCGCCTGTGGGACCACGCCCCTCTTCTTTCCACCTACAGTCAGCTGCAGGAAATCCGGACCTATTACAAGTTCATCGATGTGGACAACGACCGCTATTTCGTCAACGGAGAATACCGTCAGGTCATGCTTTCGCCCCGGGAGCTCTCCTACCGGGCCCTGCCCGCCCGCACCTGGGTCAACGAGCACATCATCTATACCCACGGGTACGGGGCGGTCCTGGGTCCGGTGAACCGGATCTCCCCCGAGGGGCTTCCGGAGTTTTTCATCAAAGACATTCCTCCCGAATCTTCCGCCGACATCAAGATCACCCGGCCGGAGATCTATTACGGGGAAACCTCCAATGAATACGTCTTCGTCCGAACAAAGCGGGAGGAATTCGACTACCCCGTGGGAGAAAAGAACGTTTACACTCAGTACCAGGGAAAAGGCGGGGTCCCCCTGTCCTTCTGGAAGAAGGTGGTCTTCGCCGTCCGTTTTGGATCGCTTGACATCCTTCTCTCCAACGACGTGACCGGGGAGAGCCGGATCATGTATTATCGGAAAATCCATGACCGGGTCTCCCGGGTAGCTCCCTTTGTCCGCCTCGACCCCGACTCCTACCTGGTGATCTCCAAGGAAGGCCGCCTGCTCTGGGTTCTGGACGGCTACACCGTAACCGATCGTTTCCCCTACTCCGAGCCGGTCCCCGGCCTGGGCAATTACATCCGCAACTCGGTCAAGGCGGTGGTCGATGCTTATGATGGGACGGTCAGCCTCTACACCAGCGACCCGAAAGACCCCATCATCCAGACCTATGCCAAGATATTCCCCGGGGTTTTCCAGCCGCTGGAGCAGATGCCTGATGACCTGCGCAGCCATATCCGCTATCCCCAGGCCCTGCTATCCATCCAGGCCCGCATGTACGGCACTTATCACATGCAGGACCCCCAGGTCTTCTACAACAAGGAAGACCTCTGGACCATTCCCCGGAAAGCGGCGTCGGGTCAGGGGTCGGAAAAGGAATACCCGCCTTACTACACGATCATGAAACTCCCTGAGGGGAAGAAAGAGGAGTTCGTGGTCCTCCTCCCCTTCACTCCCAGCAAGAAAGACAACATGTCGGCCTGGATGGCGGGCCGCTGCGACGTCCCCCATTACGGAGAGGTGCTCGTTTACGTCTTTCCCAAGCAGAAGATGATCTATGGGCCGAGACAAATCGAGGCCCGGATTGATCAGGAAGCGGAAATCTCCAAACAGCTCTCTCTCTGGAGCCAGCGGGGGTCCCAGGTCATCCGAGGCGATCTCCTGGCCATTCCCATCGAGAAGTCGATCCTCTACGTGGAGCCTCTCTACCTCGCCGCGGAAAAGAGCCAGCTGCCGGAGCTGAAGCGGGTCATCGTGGCCTTTGGCAATTCCCTGGCCATGGAAGAGAACCTGGAGCTCGCCTTGCAGCGGGTCTTCGGCGGGGAAGTGATGCGCGAGAAAGCGGCCCCTAAAGCGGTCTTGGGGGCGGCGGCCCCCCCCGAAAAGAGGCGGACCGATCCGGAGATCGCCGCAGAGGCCCTGGCCCATTACCGCAAAGCCCAGGATTTCCTCCGCCAGGGAAACTGGGCTGGGTACGGGGAAGAGCTGAGGAAGATGGAGGAAGGGCTGAAAGCGCTGGAGAGGAAAAAATAGAAGGCCAGAGGACCGTCACGGGGGAAATGCGGATTGTGGAATTCGGAATGCGGAATGACAAGAATAACCCCGAAGCTAAGGTAAGGAAGGATCGCTTCGCTTGAGGCTTTAAAACATAAAGACGAACCGCAGAGACCGCCGAGGCCGCAGAGAATTTAAAAAAGAGGAATAATGGACCAATGGGTAGAAACCAAAATACTTAAACCCAACGCTTCATTATTCCAGTATTCCAATTTGTTTGCTCTGTGTCCTCTGTGGCAAAGGAATTTTTATGAAACGGGTGGTGCTGGGGACGGCAGGGCACATCGATCACGGGAAGACCACGCTGATCAAGGCCCTGACCGGGGTGGACTGCGACCGGCTCAAGGAAGAGAAAGAGCGGGGGATCACCATCGAGCTGGGCTTTACCTCCATGGCCCTGCCCAGCGGCCTCAAGATCAGTATCGTCGATGTCCCGGGCCACGAAAAGTTCGTCCGCCACATGGTGGCCGGGGCGACGGGTATCGACCTGGTGGTCCTGATCATCGCCGCCGACGAGGGGATCATGCCCCAGACCCGGGAGCATCTGGACATCTGCAAACTGCTCCGGGTGAAGAAGGGGCTCATCGCCCTGACCAAAACCGACCTGGTGGAGAAGGACTGGCTGGACCTGGTGAAGGAGGAAACCCGGGAGTTCGTGAACGGGACCTTTCTCGAAGGAGCGGCCATCGTCCCCGTCTCTTCCACCACCGGAGAAGGAATCCCGGACCTGGTGTCGGAGTTGGACCGGCTGGCCCAGGCTGTTGAAGAGCGTTCTTCCGAAGGGCTCTTTCGCCTGCCCATCGACCGGGTCTTCACCATGAAGGGGTTCGGGACGGTGATCACCGGCACGGTCATCGCCGGGAAAATCTCCGTCGGGGATTCGGTGGAGGTCATTCCCAAAGGCCTGGAAGCCAAGGTGCGGGGCATCCAGGCCCACGGAGAGGCCGTGGAATCGGCCACCGCCGGCCTCCGCGTGGGCGTCAACCTCCAGGGCCTGGAAAAGGCGGTCATCGACCGGGGCAATGTAATCGTTCTGGCCCAGTCTCTGAAGCCCACTTCGCTGCTGGACGTCATCTTCCAGCTCCTTCCCGGTTCGGCCAAGCCATTCAAGAATCGAACCCAGGTCCGCGTTCATGTAGGTACGGTGGAGGTGCTGGGTCGGGCCATTCTCCTGGATCGGGAGGAGATCAAAGCCGGGGAAGATGCCTATCTCCAGCTTCGGCTGGAGGAACCGGTGACCGCTCTTCCCGGAGACCGGTTTGTGATCCGGAGTTATTCGCCCGTCTTCACCATCGGAGGAGGAGAAATTCTGGACGCCTTTCCCTCCCGGCACAAGCGTCTCTCCCCGCAGGTCAAGGAAGAGATGGCCGTCCTGGAAAAGGGCTCGGAGGAGGAAAAGATCAAGCTCCGCCTCCTCAAGACAGGAGCGGGCGGGTTGTCCTGGGCCGATCTGGTCATGCGCTCCAACCAGCTGCCCTCCAAGTTGAAGTCTCTGGTTGACAGCCTCGTCTCCCAAGGCGGAATCCTTCGTTTCAACGGCGATCGACTCCGCTACCTCCATCCCCAGGTCATGGCCGGCCTGAAACGTTTCTCCCTGGACTATTTGAAAGAATTCCACCAGAAAAACCCCCTCCAGACGGGAGCCATAAAAGAGGAGCTGAAATCCAAGCTCCCGCCCCAGGTGGATCCCCGGCTCTTCAACCATCTTCTATCCATCCTGACCGAGGAGAAGAAGATCGCCCTGGAAAAAGAGACCGTCCGCCTCTCCTCCCACACGATCTCCCTGAAAGAGGAAGAAAAGGACCTGCGCAAGAAGATCGTCGTCCTCTTCTCCCGGACCCAGCTCCAACCCCCGACGGTGAAAGAAACCCTGTCCGAGCTCGGGGTTTCGGAAAGTGAACTCAAGCCGGTCCTCCAGCTTCTGACCAAGGAGAACGTTCTGGTGAAGGTGAAGGACGACCTCTACTTCCACCGCCAGGCCCTGGACGAGCTGGAAGGAAAAGTGGTCAATTTTCTGCAGCAGAACAAGGAGATGACCCCACCCCAGTTCAAGGATATCTCCCAGGTATCGCGCAAATTCGCCATCCCCCTTTTGGAGCATTTCGACAGCAAAAAGCTGACTATGCGGATCGGGGACAAGAGAGTGTTGAGGAAATAAGCCGATTGCGGATTGCGGAATAAAAAACCTACTTGGACACAGATGACCATAAATACAATGCCTAAAGTGCCTAAAATTCGAAATGCCTAAAGTGAAAAGACCGCAAAATAACATTGGACACGGATGAATGGAGACCGATAAATTCATGATTCATACCATCGATTTCACCCTCATGGTCTTTTCCATCATTGCGGTATTCCTCTTCGTCATGGGGCTGTACGTGTCTCCCCGGAGCTCGGTGGAAGCGGCCCACCTGATCATGGGAGAGGTCTTCACCTTTCCATTCTGGGTGATCGCCGTAGGACTGGGAATCCTAGTTCCCATGGCCCTGGAAACCTACGAGCTGATCCCCCACTTCATCAAGCGGGTCAGTCTCCG
>JAPLIW010000890.1 GCA_026388915.1 Deltaproteobacteria bacterium | reverse complement strand
CATGGTCTTCCGGGACTCCAGGCAGGTCACATGCACTTCTTTGGCACCCAGGCGGATGGCGGCCCTGGCCACATCGATGGCGGTATTGCCGCCGCCGATGATGACAACCCGGCTGCCCAGATCGACAGACTTTCCCTTCTTGATTTCCTCCAAGAGAGGAAGGGCATAATAGACTCCGTGAAGGTCGGAACCCGGAAGGTTCAGGGCGGCGGGTGTCCAGCTTCCGATGGCCAGCAAGACGGCGTTATGTCTTTGCCGGAGATCTTCCAGGGTGATCGCCTTTCCCACGGGTGAATTTGTTTTAATTTCCACCCCGAGGCGCCGGATGGATTCAATGTCGGCCTGGACGCTCGCTTTGGGGAGTTTGAATTCGGGGATGATCCGCGAGAGCATGCCTCCCGCCTCGGAGGCTCCCTCGTAAACGGTTACGCCATAGCCGGATTTTACTAAATCATGGGCGGCGGTAAGACCGGCCGGCCCGGAGCCGACGATGGCGACCGTTTCCTTCCGGGTCCGCCGGACGGCCGTGATTGTAGCCTCGGCCTTGCGGCCATGCTCGGCCACAAACCGTTTCAGGGACATGATGGCCACCGGTTCATCCACGGCCCCGCGGATGCATTCTACCTCGCAGGGGTGGTGACAGATCCGCCCGCATACCTGGGGAAACGGATTGGAGTCCCGGATGATCTCCAGGGCTTTGTCAAACTTCCCCTTGGAGGCGGCTATGACATATCCCGGGATATCCATTCCAAGGGGGCAGACCTCCCGGCAGGCGGGGGTCCGGTTGGCAGCCTGGGCGTCTACAACCGCTGCCACTTTCCCGTCGATGACCTCGGCTACGAGGTGGCATTTTTGATGGCACCGCAGACAGATCGTACTCGCTTGCATTGAGGGCCATCCTTTCATGTGGGGAATGCTTTACCATGCCCCTCGTGGCATTCTCAAGGGCATGGCGGTGGAAGGGGGGTGAGGTAAACTCTGCATTCTCATATTTAGGGAATTTCGTTACCAGATATTGATACTGGCTGTAACCTAAAGGAATTTCTCATCGCTGTCAAGCAAAAAGGGTGACCGGCGATTTACCTGACCGGGTTCTTCCGGATGAAATTGCTAGACTCTTGGAGATATCCCGTGTGGCTTCCAGCAGAAACTTTTTTAAGACGGCAACCTGAGGCTTCTCCTCGCTGAGGACCCCGGCGATAACCAGGGCCGCCTGGGTCTTGCCCTGGGAGTCGAAAATGGGAGCCCCGAGCCCCCAGGCCCCCCACTGGTTTTCTTGGTAGGTGATATGATAGCCGCGCCTTCGGATGTCGGTAAGCTGTTCCAAGATTTCCCCCCGCTCGGTCACGGTATACGGGGTTAATTTGACCAGCTTGATTTCGTTCAGGAGATGGTTGACTTCGGCATGGCTCAGACCCGCGAGCAATACCCTCCCCGGACATCCCGCGTAGAGCGGGGCCATTTCCCCGGGCCGAACCACGAACCGGGAACCCATGCCGTGGCGCACGCGGTTCTCCGAGCAAACCCAGGAGAACCCGCTACGAGCGACCAGGTAGATCGTTTTCCCAGTCTCAGCGAAAAGCCTCTCCACCCACGGGACGGCGAACGTGCGAAAACCCAACCCCGCATCCGCCACGCGGGCCAGGCGGAGCATTTCCGGCCCTACGCTGAATTTCTGTGTCCGGGGGTCCTTCATGAGGTAACCGGTTTTCGTCATGCTTTCCAGAAACCGGTACATCGTACTGAGCGGCGTTCGACTGAGCTCGGCCAGCTCGTCCGCCGTCAGACAGGGTTTATCGATGGAAAATTTTGACAGGATATCGAGGGTTCTGCTGGCTACTTTCCCCATGAGGCATCCGATACATTCGCTTTTCACTTTTACGAAATGGAGGAAAAGAGTTTAGGACAACCGTTTTTCTTTTTCAACAGGAAGACGGAATGCATTATAATGGACCGATCGGAACGCTGTGCGTTGCTCTTTGCGACCAGCTAACAGCAATAGTGATTCACCGAGGCGAATCAGGAGTTTCAATGGGCAAGAGAGAGATCGCTCCCACTGTGCTTTTCTTCCCCAACCCCGTGGTTCTGGTGACCTGCCAGGGGCTGATATCTAAACCGAACATCATCACGATCGCCTGGGCGGGGGTCGTCAATTCGCGGCCCCCCATGATCGGGATCGCCGTTCAGCCTGTCCGCTACTCCCATGGCCTCATCCGCCAATCAGGAGAATTCGGGGTGAACATTCCCAATGAAGAACTTCTGGCGGCTATTGACGATTGCGGATGGATATCGGGGCGGGATGAGGAC
>JAPLIW010000094.1 GCA_026388915.1 Deltaproteobacteria bacterium | reverse complement strand
GGATTATCTCACCCTGCACCTGGATCATCTGGCCCAGGAGGAAGGCTATCTCCGGCCGGAAAAGCTGTTTGTGGAAGGCCATTGAATCGAATGGGGGTTTCTCGTTGCTGGTTGCTCGTTTCTGGTCCCCCGGCACAGGCTTTGTTTTCTGCCTACGCATCAACGAGCAACGAGTAACCAGGAACAAGCAACGGTTTTAATCCGAACTCCGTACGGGCGGGTTTAAAACCCGCCCCTATTTTTAGGAGCTTGCCATGAAAATATCGGTCGTCAAAAACATCCTCGAGGCCAATCAACGGATCGCCGAGGAAAACCGCCGGCGCTTCTCGCAGAACCGACTCCTGGTCATCAACCTCATGTCCTCCCCGGGAGCCGGGAAAACCTCCCTCCTGGAAAAGACCATCCTCGCTTTAAAGGATGATTTCCGGATCGGAGTGGTCGAGGGGGATATCCAATCCACTTACGATGCCGAACGGATCGGTCAGACCGGCGCTCCGGTGGTGCAAATTAACACCGGAGGCGCCTGCCATCTGGACAGCAACATGGTCCAGGAGGCTCTCCGGAATCTGGACATCGCCCGCCTGGATCTTCTCTTCATCGAAAATGTGGGCAACCTGGTATGCCCGGCCGAGTTCAACCTGGGAGAAGACTTCAAAGCCATGATTCTGAGCGTCTCCGAGGGGGACGACAAACCGCTGAAGTACCCCCTCATGTTCCACGAGTCCAGAGTCCTCCTGATTAACAAAATCGACCTCCTCCCCTTCTGCGAATGCAACCCGGACCTGATCGAGGAGCGAGCCAGAAAGATCAACCCGAACCTGACCCTCTTCCGGGTTTCCTGCCGGACCGGCGAGGGTTTGGGCTTCTGGACAGGCTGGTTGAGGGCAAAGCTTCTAGAGAGAAGATAGGGGCTTTACTCAAAAACCATCGGTCTTTTCGCCTTCGGACTTCGAACCCGGGGCCGATTTCTGGTCTCCCCCGTCCAGATAAAAGGTCGCCTCCAGGCGGGTCCATTTCTGCTCGGGGGATTCCAGCTTCATCTCATTGGCGCAGCGCTGGATATTGGACAGGCCCATCCCCGCTCCGAATCCCAGTTCCTGAATCCATTCGGCTGCGGTGGAAAAGCCGGGCTGCATGGCCCGGGCGATGTCAGGGATGCCGGGGCCGCGGTCCACGGCCCGGATGATGAGCCGCCCGGGCTGGACCTCCGCTTGGATTTCGCCCCCCTCCGTGGTGTGGATGATGATATTCATCTCCGCTTCGTAGGCGGCGATGGCCGCCCGGCGGACCACTTCCAGCGGGGCGCCCAAACGGCTCAGAACCAGCTTGATGTTGCTGGAAGCCTCCCCTGCGCGCTTGAAATCCCGGGCCATCACATCATAGCGAAGGATGATGCTGGTGCGGTCGGAGACAACATCTTCGAAGATGTGACTGACCCGGTACCGGCGGATTTCCTCCTCGTGGTACTCGACCTCCAGTTTCTTCAGCAGCCCTTCGATGATGTCCCCCCGGGTCACGATTCCCACCATCCGGCCTTCTTCGTCCACCACCGGAAAACGCCCGTATCCATGGGTGGTAAAGAGGTTGATGGCCATCACCACCGGTTCCTCCGCCCGCAGAGTCACGGGGTTGCGGGTCATTTTTTCCCCGACCGTCGCCTCCATCGCCGATTCCGCCAGGGCGTTGATCAAGTCTTCGATGCTGATGAGGCCCTCCAGTTTCCCGTCCTGCACCACGGGGACCCCCGAAATCCGGCGTTCCCGGAGAAGTTTGCGAATACTCCCCATCCGGGTCTGGGGGGTGACCTCGATGACCTCGCGGGTCATGACCTCCCCCACCTTCATTTCGTAAACAAGTTCCTGAAGCCGGGTAATCTTGGTCATATTGGAGTTTATGGCCGGACGACAGCGGAGGGTTTTCCTGCCCCCCTCAGGACCGCCTCACACGGCAGGAGACATCACAGCTCTTCAATCCTGCCTGATACAGGCGGCCGCAGATCTCG
>JAPLIW010000612.1 GCA_026388915.1 Deltaproteobacteria bacterium | reverse complement strand
ATCCGTTCGGCTGAGCTCACGACGAAGCCCTCCCCATCGATGGGGGAAGGTGTGAAAAAATCGAATTAGTTCTTTTTCACGTCATTCCGGCGAAAGCCGGAATCCAGTGTTTTCAAGAATTTACGAACTTACTGGACCCCGGTTTTCACCGGGGTGACGGCTGAAAATCAATTTTTTCACACCTTCGGGGAGGGAGGGGAGGGGGTGGCTCTGTTCGGCTGTTTTGTTCCATGGATGAAAGCTCTGCGATCTCTGCGCGCTCTGCGAGAGAAAATAATTTTTCGTCCTTTTGGTATTTCTGTATGTTCCTGGAAGAAGAACTGAAGAAGAAGAAAATCGGCGTTCTGATGGGCGGGATGTCGCCCGAGCGGGAAGTGTCGCTCATGTCCGGAAGAGCCATTCTCCAGGCCCTCCTGGACCTGGGGTACCGGGCGGTGGCCGTCGAGGCCGATGAGCTTCTGGCCCAGCGCCTGCGGGCGGAGAACATCGAGGTGGCCTTTATCGGCCTCCAT
Source organism: Deltaproteobacteria bacterium (assembly GCA_026388915.1). Lineage (GTDB taxonomy): Bacteria > Desulfobacterota > SM23-61 > SM23-61 > SM23-61 > SM23-61. Next base: position 7,351 of record JAPLIW010000612.1, on the reverse strand, counting down.
GGCTCCCTGGGGGAGGACGGTTCGGTGCAGGGGCTCCTGGAGATGATGCGGATTCCGTACACCGGATCGGGTGTCCTGGCCAGCGCCCTGGCCATGAACAAGGCCGTCTCCCGACAGATCTTCCAGCAGAACGGCCTGCCCGTTCCCCGGTCCATTTTCCTGGCCCGGCAGCCGGAAGGCGGGATCACCCTTTTGAAGGTTCCTTTCCCCCTTCCCGTGGTCATCAAGCCATGCCAGGAAGGCTCGAGCGTGGGGGTGACCCTTGTCTCCGATCCCCAGGATATCCCCCTGGCGGCGGAGAAAGCCTTTGGTTACGGGGGAGGAATCCTGGTGGAGGAATTTATCAAGGGGCGGGAGATCCAGGTGGGCATCCTGGATGACGTGGCGCTGGGGGCCATCGAGATTGTCCCCAAGGTGGAGTTCTATAACTATGAGGCCAAGTACACCGACGGGCTGGCCGAACATCTGTTCCCGGCGCCCCTTGCCCCGAAGGAATACCAGAAAGCCCTGGACCTGAGTTCCCAGGCCCATCGGCTTCTGGGCTGTGAGGGGGCCACGCGGGTGGATCTCCTTTTCCGGAGGCCCGGGGAATTCTTCGTCCTGGAGGTGAACACCCTGCCGGGGATGACTCCTCTCAGCCTTCTGCCGGAGATCGCCAGGGGGATGGGGATCCTTTTCCCGGAGCTGGTGGAACGGATTATCCAGGGGGCGAGGTTGAGAATCCCGGTTCGTAAAAAGGGGGCTTCAGCGTAATGACGGTGCAGGGAGGTTCCCCTACCCTGCCAGGGTCCAAAAAAGTTTCAGGGTCGCAGAGCGTATGGTTCATAACCAAGTGAGAGAGAATGGCCAGCAGGCATCGGATCCGGAGACATCGAACGGGGGAAAGGCTCAAAAAACAGAAGGAGAGCTGGCTCCAAAGCTGGGGATCCCGGATCGGAAGAGGTCTCCTCAGCCTGGCCACTGTGGGCAGCCTGACCTTTCTGGGGTTCACCGCCTACCGGTATTTCCAGCACTCCGGGCAGCTCAACATCGGAGAAGTGAGGATCATGGGGTGCATGAACATCGTTGAATCCGAACTCCTGGATCTGGCCAGGGTGGATTTCCGGTCCAACCTGATCAACCTGGACCTGCAGGAAATGAGCCGCCGCCTGGCCCAGCACCCCTGGGTGGAGAAGGCGATCGTGCGAAGGGATTTTTCCGGAAAGGCCCTGATCATCGAAGTCCAGGAGCGGGTTCCCCGGGCCCTGATTCTCCTGGATGAACTGTACCTGATGGACCGGAACGGGGAGATTTTCAAGAAGGCCGACCCCAAGGAAAAACTGGATTTCCCCGTTCTCACCGGCCTGCAGTTGCCGGAGTGGAAGCAGAAGGAGCCCCGGACCATGGAATTGCTGCAACAGGCCATGGATCTTCTGGACCAGATGGAAGGGCGGAAAATCTTCACGATTCAGGAGGTCTCGGAGATCCACCTGAGCAAAAAAAACGGCTTGATCCTCTACACCCTGAACGGAGGCGTCCCCATACGGCTGGGGTCGGGAGATTACGAAGACAAGCTGAACCGGCTGGAGAAGGTCCTGCCGGACCTGAGGAACAAGTTAAAGAACGTGGAGTACCTAGCCCTCAACTATTCCAAGAAAGTCGTGGTCAAGATGAAGGAGAGCGGAAAGGAGAAATCCCATAAATCCTGATCCATCATCGATCCCCCCTTTGACCAAAGGGGGGCAGGGGGGATTTTCGGGAAGCGCGGGGTCTTGGGCAAGACCTCTCCTCTCGGTGAGAACTTGGCGGAAGGACATGCTCGGCAGTTGGATCTTAACGGACAGGACCAAAAAAGGGGAGAGCCCCCATGGCTAAAAAGGGAAAGAAAGAAAACGTCATCGTCGGGCTGGACATCGGGACCACCAAGATCTGCGCCATCGTGGGAGAGGTGACCGACACCGGGGTGGACATCGTCGGGATCGGCACCCATCCCTCCAAGGGAATGCGCAAGGGGGTGATCATCAACATCGACGCCACCGTGGAATCGATCCGCAAAACCATGGAGGAAGCGGAGCTGATGGCCGGGACGGAGATCAGCGCGGTTTACTGCGGAATCGCCGGGAGCCACATCCGCGGGTTCAACAGCCACGGGGTGGTGGCGGTGAAGAACCGGGAAGTCACCGAAAATGACGTCAAGCGGGTCATCGATGCGGCTCGGGCCGTGGCCATTCCCAACGACCGAGAGGTCCTGCACGTTCTGCCCCAGGAATTCATCGTGGACGACCAGGACGGGATCATGGAGCCCCTGGGGATGTCCGGGGTACGGCTGGAAGCCAAGGTGCACATCGTCACCGGAGCGGGAACCTCGACCCAGAACATCATCCGCTGCTGCAACCGGACCGGCCTGGAGGTCAATGACATCGTCCTGGATCAGCTGGCGGCCAGCGAAGCGGTCCTCCTTCACGACGAGAAGGAGCTGGGAGTGGCTCTGGTGGATATCGGCGGGGGAACCACGGACTGCATCGTCTATTCCATGGGGGCGGTGCGCCACACCTCCAGCCTCGGCCTGGGGGGCAATCAGGTGACCAACGACATCGCCGTGGGGCTGCGGACGCCGCTGGTGGAATCGGAGAAGATCAAGACCAAATACGGTTGCGCCCTGACTTCCATGGTGAAGAAGGAAGAGACCATCGAAGTGCCCAGCGTGGGAGGGAGGCGGGCCCGTTCGCTGTCGCGGCAGATCCTCTCCGAGATCATCGAGCCCCGGATGGAGGAGATTTTCACCCTGGTCCATCGGGAGATCGTCAAATCCGGGTACGAAAATTTGATTCCCTCGGGAGTGGTGCTCACCGGGGGATCCGCTTCCCTGGAAGGGCTGCCGGAGCTGGTGGAGCAGATCTTCAACCTTCCGGTGCGGCGGGGATACCCGACGGGGGTGGGCGGCCTGATGGATGTGGTGAACCATCCCATGTATGCCGCCGCGGTCGGCCTCATCCTCTTCGGCAAGCGCCACGGGGCCGCGGTCCGTTTCAAGAGCGGCGATCGTAAGTTCTGGGGCAAGGTGGGTACGCGGATGAAGAGGTGGTTCGGGGAATTCACCTAACGAATGCGGAATGCGGAATTGGGAATGCGGAATGAAGAGGAACCGAAAAAAAGGCGGATTGGGTAATACGGAATGAGGGAGAGACAATAAATTGCGGAAAGCAGGATGCCGAATGGGGAATGACTCCCCTCCATTCCTTTCCCTTTAAGGGGGAGGGTCGGGGAGGGAGGAAATTCCGAATTCCGCATTCCGAATTCCGAATTTGATTCAAGGAGGTGGGGGGATGTTTGAAATGGAAGAGAGTCAGAAGACCGGGGCCAACTTGAAAGTGGTGGGGATCGGCGGAGGGGGCTGCAACGCGGTCAATACCATGATCAAGTCCGGCCTGCGGGGGGTGGAATTCATCGGCGCCAATACCGATGCCCAGGCCTTGTCCGCCTGCGCCGCTCCGATCAAGGTCCAGCTGGGGGCCAATCTGACCAAGGGGCTGGGCGCCGGGGCGCATCCCGAAATCGGGAGGAATGCCACCCTGGAGGATCGCGACCGTCTCCGGGAAATGCTGTCCGGGGCGGACATGGTCTTCATCACCGCCGGCATGGGCGGGGGAACCGGCACCGGGGGAGCGCCCATCCTGGCCACCGTCGCCAAGGAAGCGGGGGCGCTGACCGTGGCCGTGGTCACCAAACCCTTCCTCTTCGAGGGCAAAAAGAGACAGCGCCAGGCGGAGGAGGGATTGAAGGAACTGCGCAAATGCGTGGACACTTTGATCACCATCCCGAACCAGAGGCTCCTGAACATCGCCGGCAAGGACTTGTCTCTCCTGGAGGCCTTCCGCAAAGCCGATGAGGTCCTGCTCCAGGCGGTGAGGGGGATCTCCGACCTCATCACCGTGGAAGGGCTGATCAACCTGGACTTCGCCGACGTTCGGACGGTGATGGGCGAAATGGGAATGGCCCTGATGGGAACCGGTGCGGCCAGCGGAGAAAAGAGGGCGGCCGAAGCGGCCCAGCGCGCCATCTCCAGCCCGCTCCTGGAAGACATCACCATCACCGGCGCCCGGGGAATCCTGATCAGCGTCATCGGGGGCCCCGACCTGGGAATCTTCGAGGTCAACGAAGCCTGCATGCTGATCCAGGAGGAGGCCCATGAGGACGCCAACATCATCTTCGGAGCGGTGATCGACGAGAAGATGAAGGATGAGATGCGGATCACGGTGATAGCCACCGGATTCGGGAGAGCCGACAGCAAGGAAGAGCGTGTTCCCGAGGCGGCCTCCCTTTCCCCGGAGCGGGAAAGGGTGGTGGTGAACTTCACCCGCAAAGAGGAGAACCGGGAGATTCCCACCTTCCTGCGGTCGGAGAAGCCCAAGGAGGTTCAGGAGCGGATTGCCAAGGCGGCCCGGGGGCGGGTCTCCTCCAACCTGGGCACGGAAGATGAATACGACATCCCCACCTTTCTGAGGAAGCAAGCGGATTAAGAAAAACAGTGATCAGCGATCAGCGGTCAGCTTTCCGTGAAAGACGCAAGAAGCTGTCTGCTGATCGCGGATGGCTGAAAGCTGTCTTTATGTCCCGAAGGCTTCATGAAAAAGCCCACCGCCTCCTTTCCCAGGAACATCAGATCCTGCCTCTCCCTGAGTTCAAAGGCCGGGGAGAGGGGCTATCCATCGCCCTGGCCTATCCCAACCGCTATTACACGGCTATGTCCAACCTGGGGTTCCAGGCCGTCTACTGGCTCTTCAACCAGACTCCCGAGACCGTTTGTCAAAGAGCCTTTCTGCCGGACCCGGAGGATATTCCGGAATACCGCAGAACGGCTACTCCCCTCTTCTCCCTGGAGTCCCAGCGGCCGGTCCGATCCTTCGATATCCTGGCCTTTTCCGTCTCGTACGAAAATGACTACCCCCATCTCCTTACGATGATGGATCTGGCCGGGATTCCCCTGCTGAGAAAAGACCGCGCGGAGAGTGATCCCCTGGTCATGGCCGGGGGAGCCGCGATCATGATGAACCCGGAGCCCCTGGCCGATTTCGTGGATTTCTTCGTGATCGGAGAAGCGGAAGAAGTGATCGGCCCCCTCACCGAATGCCTGCGGAAAGGTCGAGAGGAGGGCTGGTCGAAAGAAGCCTTGGAGTCCGATTTGGCCGCTCTGGAAGGGGTTTACGTCCCCCGGTCCTACACCCTTACCTACAAGCCGGATGGAACGATTGAATCCTTCACCCCGGAAAAAGGCTTTCCCGCCCGGGTGAATAAAGCCTGGCTCAAGGATCTGAATGCCTCGGTCACGGTCTCTCCCATCGTGACCCCCAACACCGAGCTTTCGAACATGCTCCTGCTGGAGCTCAGCCGCGGCTGCCGGAGAGGATGCCGTTTTTGCGCGGGCTGCTACGCCTATTTCCCCTATCGCCATCGGGATGCCGGGCTGCTGGAGAAAGCTGCGGTCCTAGGAAAGGGAAAAGCGGAGAAGGTGGGGCTGGTGGGGGCGGCCATCTCCGACTATCCCGGGATCCTCTCTCTCGGGCGGGAGATCCTGCAGGACAAAATCCCCCTCTCCTTTTCCTCCCTGCGGGTCGATTCCCTTTCCCCCCAACTTGCCGACCTGACTTTCCAGAGCGGGCAGAAGACCATCACCCTGGCCCCGGAAACGGGCTCGGAAAGAATGCGCCGGATCATCAAGAAAGGTTTTACCGAAGAAACCATCCTGGGTGCGGTCGAAACCCTTGCGGAACGGGGTTTCAAAAACTTCCGCCTCTATTTCATGGTCGGGCTTCCGGAGGAGAGCAGGGAAGATGTGAAGGCCATCATCGATCTGACCCGGAAAATTCAGCACCATGCCCTGGTGAAATCGCCCGGCAAGAAAAAACCGGAAAAGATCACCGTCAGCCTGAATTCCTTCGTTCCCAAACCGGGGACTCCTTTCCAGTGGCATCCCTTCGAAGAACTCCGGGGGTTGAATGAAAAAATGAAATGGATAAAGGACGGTTTCCGCAAAGACCGGAATATTTCCGTGACCGCCGATCTCCCCAAATGGGCCTACCTGCAAAATCTCCTGTGCCGGGGGGATCGGAGGGTGGGACGGCTGCTTCTGGCCGCCCACAAGCTGGGAGGAAACTGGCCCCAGGCCTACCGCTCGGTTGATGTAAACCCCGATTTTTACGTCTACCGCGAACGAGCCTTCGAAGAAATCCTCCCCTGGGACTTCATCGATCAGGGGGTGAGGAAAGAGTACCTCTGGAAGGAGTACCAGGCAGCCCTGCTAGAAGGCAAGAAAAGTTCTGAGTGCGGAGTCCTGAGTGTTGAGTAAAAGCTCCTCAACCCGAAACCCGAAACGCGAAACATTTTTTATCATAGTTTTTCGAACAGGGATTGCAGCTCTTTGATCAGGCCGATCTCCATATCCGTGTATCGGGCGTCGGTCAGGACGAATTCGATCTCGTAGGAGATGAGATTCTCCACCGCACTGGTGCGGGATTCGATGACCTGGGTTACGGCGATGTCCTTCAACCCCGCGTAGTCCGGAGTCTTGGATATCTCGGTCCGGCGCAGAATCAACCGCAGGGCCTTTTTGGCGTCCTCCACGCCCTTGAGAACGATGTCGATTCCCTCCAGTTTCTTGATGGCCTTGGCGATTTTTTCATCCCGAACCTTGATCCTCATGATTTCCTCCCAAAGGCGCAAAGAGCATGGCGCCGAGCGCATAGAGTAAAAAGATTAAAAACCCAGGAGCCTTTCCTAATCTTCAAACTGCTGGGCTCTTTTTGCCTATCATGTCATAATCACCGGGGGGTTAGCAAGGGGGAAAATCCCTTTTGGGGCGATTCGGCCGCTGAAGAGGAAATTAACTTAAGCTGGGGGAACGATGAAGGGGAAAGAGAAAGGCAAAACCGAGAAGCGAGTCAAAACCTCTCCCTGCATTTTCTGCCAGATCGTCGCGCGAAAAGCCGGAGCGTATCGAGTCTCCGAAGACAGGCTTTCCCTGGCGATTCTGGACATCCACCCGCTTAACCGGGGCCATTGCCTGGTGCTTCCCAAGAGGCACGTTCCCTGGTGGCACGATTTGACCAGGGAGGAAACGCGAAGCCTGTTCGCCATGGCCAGAAAGCTGGCCCGGAGAATGATGAAAATTCTCCGTCCGGACTTTGTCTGCATGTATGCCCGGGGAAGGAGAATTCCCCACACTCACCTTTTCCTGGTCCCCACTTCCAGCGGAGACCTTCTCGACCGTTTTTTCAACGCCTTGGAGGGAGCCCAGGAATTTCCCGGCAAAATCAGGCCGGTGAAAAGGAAAAAAGCGCTGAAAGAAACCGCCCGTCTCTTGAAAGGCTAAAAA
>JAPLIW010000826.1 GCA_026388915.1 Deltaproteobacteria bacterium | reverse complement strand
GAGCCAGACGAAAGGATCGGTCATGACGGCAAATGAAATTGGGGGAGCCATCTTCGACCTCGATGGAACGCTCATCGACTCTTACCAGGCCATTTACCTGGGGTTTCACCACGCCTACATCCAGATGGGCCTTTCCCCGATGTCCTACGAGCAGGTCAAGAGAGCCGTTGGTCTCGGGCTGGATCATACCTTCCGGGAACTCCTGGGAGAGGAACGGGTCTCCCATGGTCTTCTCCTTTTCCGCAAGAAATACGAAGAGGTCTTCCGGGAAAATACCCGCCTGCTGCCCGATGCGCGGGAAGTCCTGGAAACGCTCCATGGCCGGGGCATCCGGCTGGCCGTAGCCACGAACAAACTGGGCCGCTTTTCCCGGGAGATCTTCGAGCACTTCGGGATGGAAAAGCTCTTCACCGTGATCGTCGGAGACGGAGACGTGCCGCAGAACAAGCCAAATCCCGAAATGCTCCGGCTGGCCATGGAGAAAATGGGGGTGGAGAAGGAGCGGGCCATCTTCGTGGGAGACTCGGTGATCGACATCCAGACCGGGAAGAATGCGGGAGTCCGGGTTTTTGCCGTCCCCACGGGAAACACGGACCGCCGGGACCTGGAAAACGCCCGGCCCACTTTTATGCTCGACCGGCTCCTAGATCTCCTGTCTTATGTTTAACAGATGAACACGGATTTTATTTTCGCAAAAGACTTAAAGACAAATGACATAATGGGACGCGGATGAACGCGGATAAACACGGATGAGACGATAGGGACAAACAGAAACGTCTGGGGAAGCCGGGTAGGGGCGGTTCACGAACCGCCCCTACGGATGGCGGCTGCAAGGCCTCTTTTCCCCCGCACCGTCCCGAAAAAAGCCTGCACTGCTCATGTTCAAAGACTTTAAACTTTGTAAGGAAAAAGCTCTTTCGGCCACGATTTTCTGAAATCCCCCCCAACCCCCCTTTAGAAAAAGGGGGGCGAAGGGGGGATTTCTGTAATTGCCCGGCTGCCAAAATCAAGCCTTGGGGGAGGATTGGTGCTGATCCAGGTTGCCACTTTGCAGTTGCGGCTATTTTTTCTCTGGAAGTTATCCGTGTTTATCTGCGTTCATCCGCGTCCCAATAAAATTCTTTGGTTGCGGCTGCGCCGCGCTGCATAATCTGCGGATAACCAGTCTTGGATTTTTATCATTTCCCAAGCAATGAAAATGCCGGTTGCAGAGAGTTTCCGCCGGGGGTACAATCGAAACAGATTTCCCCGGGGGGAACGAATCCATTCCCCGATGCGGGAATGATTTCCGCAAACCAGGAAGGGGGAAAGAACTCCATCGCCCAACGAGGGGGGACCCTCATTCTCTGAAAAGGAGGTCAGGAATTATGCCTCTTCAAGAAATGCTTCAGAGGTTGGTGAAGGTCGGTCCTGGACAAAAAACTTTCCTTTCCATCTACCTGGATTTGAGCCCGGACGGAAGCGGAAAAAAGCGGCATCCCGTCTTCCTCAAGAGCCGCCTGTCGGAGCTGGCCAAAACCCCGCCGGCTCATTCCCGCGAACAAACCCTGCTGGCCCGCGACCTCAGGCGAGTCCAGAAATACCTGGAAGAGGA
>JAPLIW010000288.1 GCA_026388915.1 Deltaproteobacteria bacterium | reverse complement strand
CCCAGGGCCCGGTTGACGTTGGCCATGACGATGGGCAGCCGCGCCCCCGTGGCCCAGTGGAGCATCTCGTGCATCAGCGCCAGCCCCTGGGAGGAGGTGGCCGTGAACGTTCGGACGCCCGCGGCCGCGGCCCCGATGCAGCAGGCCATGGCCGAGTGTTCGGATTCCACCGGGATGAACTTCGCCTTCAGCCTTCCGTCGGCGCACAGGACCGAAAGCTCCTCCACGATCGAGGTCTGGGGGGTAATCGGATAGGCCGAGATCACCTCCGCCCGGGCCAGCATGACTCCCCAGGAGACCGCGTGATTCCCCACCATGATCTTCTTCATCTTCCCTCCACCTCCATGATGATGACGTCCCGGGGGCACTCTTCCATGCAGATCCCGCAGCCCTTGCAGTGGTCGTAGTCGATGATGTTGAGCTCCCCTTCTTTTCCCTTCTGGATGGCCACGTCCGGGCAGAAGATATAGCAGTTGTCGCAGAGGTTGCAGACCCCGCAGTTGAAGCAACGCCGGGCCTCCTCCACGGCCGTCTCTTCATTGAAGCCCAGGTTCACCTCCTCAAAGGAACCGGTCCGCCGGGAAGCCTTGGCCTTGGGCATCTTGAGGCGTTTCTTGTATTCGAAGTAATCCAGGTTCAAATCTTTCAGGAGAACCGTCTTGCCGCTCAAGGGGACCCGTTCCTTTTCGTCCTGAAGGTACCGTTTCATGGACAGGCTTCCCTTTTCGCCGACCCGCAGCGCCTCGAAGAGACCCTCCCACTTCTGTTTTCTCAGGTGGGAGTCGATGAAGATCGCCGCCCGCTTTCCCGAGGCGATGGCGTGGACCACCGTATGGGGCTGCAGGGTGATATCCCCCCCGGCGAAGACCCCCGTCTGTTGGGTCGCCCCCCGCTCGTCCGTGGGAACCGTGTTGTCCTTGACGGCCAGCTTCTTCGGCAAAGAAGCCAGGTCGGCTTCCTCTCCGATGGCCGAGATGATCTGATCCACTTCCAGGGTGTAGTTGGATTCCTTGATCTCCACGGGCCGCCTGCGGCCGTCCTCGTCCGGGGGGCCCAGGCGGTTTTTGACGCATTCCAGCTGGGTGACCCTCCCATCCTGCGAGATCACCCGCACCGGGGAGGTGAGCAGGGAGATTTCGATCCCCTCCTCTTCGGCCTCATGAACCTCGCCGGCGAAGGCCGGCATCTCCTCCCTCGTCCGGCGGTAGAGAATAAAGGGTTTGGCCCCCAGGCGCAGGGCCGCCCGGGCCGCGTCGATCGCCGTATTCCCCCCGCCGATCACCGCCACCCGCTTTCCCAGAGGGATTTTCTTTCCCAGGTTCACGTCCTTGAGGAACTCAACGCCGCTCATGACTCCCCGGGCCTCTTCCCCGGAAATCCCCAGGCTCCTGCTCTTGTGGTTCCCCAGGGCCAGGAAGACGGCCTGGTATTCTTTCAAGTCGTCCAGGGACAGACCGTTTCCCAGGCGGGCGTTGACTTCCACTTTGACTCCCAGCTCCAGGATCTGGTCGATCTCCTGCCCCAGCACTTTCTTCGGGAGCCGGTATTCCGGAATTCCCACCCGGAGCATCCCCCCCAACACCGGCAGGGCCTCAAAGACCGTCGCTCCATATCCCATCCGCACCAGGTGGTAGGCGCAGGTCAGGCCGGCCGGGCCGGAACCGATGATGGCCACTTTTTCCGGCCGTTTCTCCCTTTTTTTCACCGAGGGCTTCCGGCCGTGTTTGGAGGCCATGTCGGCCATGAAGCGTTCCAGGGAATTGATGGAGAGGGGCTCGTCGAAATCTCCCCGGTTGCAGGAGGATTCGCAGGGATGGTAACAAACCCGCCCGCAGACCGCCGGAAAAGGATTTTCTTCCTTGAAGAGGTCCCAGGCTTCCAAATATCTTCCCTTCCCGATCAGCACCAGGGCCCCTTCGATGTCCTGGCCGGCCGGGCAGCCCTCGTTGCAGGGAGGGATCTTGTTTTCGAACCGGGGCCGGAGATAGCGCCAGCTGCCGGTCTTGTTCCACTCCATGGAAGCGAGGGAGATGGGCTGGTAGGGCATCTCCCCTTCACGCAACAAAGGAATCTGTTTGGACATAATCACCTCTTATAAACTTCTGTCGGGGCGGTTCGCGAACCGCCCCTACTCAAGCGGTTGCCTTTCCATACGCCTCTTTGATCGCCGCGGCGTTGCCCGCCTTGTTGACCGGGACGAATTCGGCCATGGCCTCCACGATCGAATCCACCGTGACCATCCCGGTGATTTTGGCGAAGGCTCCGAGGATGGCCGTGTTCACGATGGGTGCCGTGGGGGACCCCAGCCGGTTTTCGATGGCGATCCGGTTGGCATCCACCGTGGCCACCCGGAACCGGGAAAAACGCCCGAAAGATTTGGGGGCCTTGTCCGTATTGATGACGATCCACCCGTTTTCCTTCAGCCCTCCATCCACCTGGGTGCTCTCGATCAAGGTGGGGTCGAGGATGATGATATGGTCCGGTTCGTAGATGAAGTGGCGGATGCGGATGGGCTGCTCGTCCACCCGGGTGAAGGCGGTTACTGGCGCCCCCCGGCGTTCCACCCCGAAGGCGGGAAAGGCCTGGACGAATTTTCCTTCCTTGAAGAAGGCGGAGGCCAGGACCTCCGAGGCGATCACCGCCCCCTGCCCTCCCCGACCATGGATGCGGATCTCGATCATTCTCCCGTCTCCTTTTTGGCCGTAGGGGCGGGTCGCGAACCGCCCCTACCTTTATTCTTCCGAAAACACCACCACAATAGCCTGGGCTTTCCGGCCCCGCAGGGCCCGGAAACCGTGGGGGACCTCCGACTCAAAATAAAGGCTGTCGCCGGGATCCAGGAGGATCTCCTGCTGGTCGTAATGAAACGCCAGGCGTCCCCGGAAGAGAAAGATAAATTCCTCTCCCCGATGCTTCAGGTAAGAAACGGACTCTTTCTTCTTGGGCTCGAACTCCACCAGGAAAGGCTCCATGTGTTTGGAGTTCTTGGTGTAGGCCAGGGCTTCATAGGTGTATCCGCCGTCGCTCTGCCGGTTATGGATGGGCCGGAAGGTTTTTTCCCGCTCGTGTTTCCGCACCACCACGGCTCTCTCTTTGGATTCCTCCTCCCGGAAAAAGTAACTGATGCCCACATCCAGAGCTCTGGCGATCCGCAGCAGGGTGGCCACCGGGGGAGAGACGGCATTATTCTCCACCTGGGAAAGGAGGGGGATGGAAAGCCCGGTCGTCTCGGCCACCTGGCGGAGGGTGTTTCCTCTCTTCAGGCGCAAATCCCTGATCTTTTCCCCGAGCTTTAATTTTTTGACTTCAATCTCCACGTTTATCCTATTGGGCCAGTAAAAAAACCGAATTGGACACAGATGAACCCAGCGCGGCAAAGCCGCAACCAAAGAAAATCACCCCCTCCCTCCCCTCCCCCCTCGAGGGGGAGGGTTAGGGTGGGGGGGATGCTTTTTGCTTAATAAAAATTTCAGAAATTGAACGTAAGTAGTACAGATGAACACAGATTTAATATTATAAAAAAACCTAAATACAAAAGATCGAATGGGACGCGGATGAACACGGATAAACACGGATGAAACGTTACATCAGCATTCCGCATTCCACATTCCGAATTCCGCATTTAGCTTTCCTGAAGCGCCTCGGCAATAACCTCTATCGGATGCAGAACCCGGATGGGGTCCTGGCCCAGGTTCTCCCCGATCTGCCGGCGGCACCACGGGCAACCCGAGGCCACCACGGTGGCGCGGGTTTCCCTGATGGACTGGACCTTGTTTCGGCCGATGCCCGAGGCCACGTCGGGATGTTCCCACGGCAAGGCCGCCCCGCCGCCGCAGCATGCATCGGCTCCCGCCATTTCCACCAGTTCCAGCCCGGGGATCCGCCTCAGCAGGTTGCGGGGCTCTTCCCTGATCCCCTGGCTTCGCCCCAAATGGCAGGGATCATGGTAGGTCACCCGCCCCGGAACCGGCTTCAGCCATTTTCCCAGGTCGTAGCGGGCCAGGATCTGGGAAATGTCCATCACCTTCCCGGCCAATTCCTTCGCCGGTTTCGCATCCTCGCCCATTTCCTCCAGGATCTGGGCGTACTCTTTCTTCAGGGCGGCCCCGCAGGCGGCGCAATCCACCACCACCGCATCCACATCCTTCCGGTTGAAGAGTTTCAAGTTTTCCCGGATATTCTTCAAGGCCTTCTTTCGCCCCCCGGCCTGGAAAAGGGGAAGGCCGCAGCACATCTGCCCCCGGGGGAGGATGACTTCCATGCCCAGCCGATTCAAGACCTTGATCACCGATTTCCCCACGTTGGGAAAGAAGTAGTTCGTGGCGCAGCCGGTGAAATAGAGAACCTTTCCCTTCGGTTCCGGTACCGGGTTGACCTCGGGGACCTGCTGGCGCAGAGCCTTGGAATCCGGGCGGGGAAGCTCGCAATCCGCGAGGAGGCCCGATTTATCTTCCTGGGAGGAGAAGAGATTCTCCCGGGTGCGCTCGCAGAACAGGAAGAAGGGGAGACGGCTCTTGTCGCGAAGGAGATTTCCCAGCATCCCTTTCGGCCAGTCGGGTCTCAGCCGTTCCTGTATCTCTGACCGCATGATTTTCATGAGGCGGTCGGTTTTCAGCCCGCTGGGACAGTTGGCCGTGCAGGTTTCGCAGAGCAGGCAGGTAAAGAGTAGGCTCTGAAAATGTTCGGAAAGCTCCGTTTTTCCTTCCAGGATCTTCTTGATCAGCTGCACCCGTCCCCGGGGAGAGACTCCTTCGAACCGCAACAGGTTATAGACCGGGCAGGGCGTCAGGCAAAGCCCGCACTTGATGCATTTGTAGACTTCTTCCTTCAATTCCTTGGTGATCATGCGCGATGCTCCAGAAAACTCCCCGGGTTCAGGATGCCCTGGGGGTCGAAGGTTTTTTTGATGCCCCGCATGAGGTTCAGACTGGCCGGGCTGAGCTGCCGGGGGAGATATTTGGCTTTGGCGATCCCGATCCCGTGCTCCCCGGAGAGCGTCCCGCCCACGGACATGGCGTAGTCCACGAGTTCATCCATGGCCCTCTCCACTCTTGCCATTTCCTCCTTGTCCCTTTGATCGCAGAGGAAGAAGGGGTGAAGGTTTCCGTCCCCGGCATGGGCCAGGACGGCAATCTGGACGCGGTTCCGCTCGCCCACCTCCAGGGTCTTTTTAATGGCCGAAGCCAGAAGGCTCACGGGAACGGTGGCATCCTCGATGATGCAGGTGGGTCGTACCCGGGCGATGGCCCCGAAGGCGGCCCGCCGGGCGACCCACAGCTGTTCGTTTTCCTTCTCCGACTGGGAGACGCGAACATCCCGGGCTCCCTGACTCTTGCAGAATTCGGCCACGACGGCGGCCTGTTTTTCCACGGTTTCCGGCTCCCCGTCCACGTCGATCAATAGAACCGCCGCGGCATCCAGGGGCAGGCCCAGGTGGGCGAAATCCTCCAGGGCCTTGATGATGGTCTGGTCCATGAGTTCCAGGGTGGCGGGAATGATGCCCGCTTCGATGATCCGGGCCACCGTGTTTCCGGCGTCGTCGAGGTTGTTGTAGATGGCCTGCAAAGTCCGCTTGGTCTTCGGTTTGGGCAGGAGGCGCACAATGACCTTGGTCACCAGAGCCAGGGTCCCCTCGGACCCGCAAATCAGGCGGGTGAGATCGTAACCGGTCACGTCTTTCGCCGTAACCGTGCCGGTCTTCATCACCTCCCCCGAGGGGAGGACGACCTCCAACCCCAGAACATAATCCCGGGTGACTCCGTATTTGACCCCCCGCATTCCCCCGGCGTTCATCACCACCGATCCTCCCATGGTGGCCACATTGGCGCTGCCCGGGTCCGGAGGATAGAAGAGGTTCAATTTTTCCACCGCCCTCTGGAATTCGGCGATGACCACTCCCGGTTCCACGACCGCATACCGGTTGGCCGTATTGATCTCCAGGATGCGGGTCATCATGGAAAAGCTGAGGACGATCCCCCCCTGTTTGGCCAGGGACCCGGCTCCCAGACCCGACCCCGATCCCCGGGGGGTGACGAAGAGGTTGTGGGTTGAAGCCACCTTCATGATCTCCGCCACTTCGGCGGTGGTTTTCGGCAAGAGGACGGCATCGGGAAGAACCTCGTGGACGTAGGCGTCATAGGCATACGTGAGGAGGTCTTCCCGGGAAGTCTTGCACCGCTCCGGTCCTACGATAGGGATCAATTTCTGCAGCACATCCGGACTCAGCATGAAGGAATCCTTTCTCTTCCCGGCCGACCGGGGTAGACGGAGCCTTTTTCCCGGTTTCGCGCAGGGAATTTCTGGGAGGGATCAGGCAGGGAGAAAAAATATCCGGAAAGAATACAGAGGGGGAACGGAGCGATGTCCGTTCCGCTGGAAAATGGCGTTCGTGACATCTTCCTTCTTCATCTCGCGGTGGGCAGAAAGGGATTTTACCGCCGGTTTTCCTCGAGTTCAGCTTACCATATTACACCCCATCCTCCCTGTCAAGAAAATTTTAGCCTGATGAAAATCATTTTCATCTAATCAAAGGACAGACCCTCGTTCCTCGTTGCGGGTTGCTCGTTGCTGCTTGAAAAAAGAAAGCGGATGTTCGTTAAGAGTTGGCGTTACTCGCTGCTCGGTAAATGAAACCGATCCTGTTGGAATTCGCCAGGTCCAGCCCGCACCGAGAAACGGGTAACCCGTAAAGAGCAACCGGCAACCGGCAACGATTTCAAGCTCCCAGGTAGGCCTCCTGCACCAGGCGGCTCTTCAGGAGCTCCCCGGCCGACTCCTGGAAGACGATGGACCCGTTCTCCAGAACGTAACCCCGGTCGGCCTCCCGCAGGGCCATCCGGGCGTTTTGCTCCACGAGGAGGAGGGTGGTCCCGGCGGTCTTGATCTCCCGGATGATCTGGAAAACCTCGCGGACCAGAAGAGGGCTGAGGCCCATGGAGGGTTCGTCCAGGAGGAGGATCTGGGGCCTGCCCATGAGAGCCCGCCCGATGGCCAGCATCTGCTGTTCGCCCCCGCTGAGGGTCCCGCCGAGCTGGCCTCTTCTCTCCTGGAGTCGGGGGAATCTTTCCAGGATCTTACCCAGGTCTCTCCTGACCTCCTGGCTGTCCTTGCGGATGTAGGCCCCCATTTCCAGGTTTTCCAGCACCGTCATCTGGGTCAGAATGGACCTCCCTTCCGGGACCTGGATCATGCCCCGGGCGACGATTTCATTGGGGGGAAGCCTCTGGATCTCCCCGCCGCGGAAAAGAATTTCCCCCTGCTTCGGACGGTTAAAGCCGGAGAGGGTGTTCAACAGCGTGGTTTTGCCCGCCCCGTTGGCCCCAATCAAAGCGACCATCTCTCCTTCCTTGACTTCCAGGGAAATCCCCTTCAGGGCCCGGATCGAACCGTAATGGACATGGAGGTCACGCACTTCGAGCATTCATGCCTCCCGCCCCAGGTACGCTTCGATGACCCGTGGATTGGCCCGGACTTCCGCCGGAGGCCCTTCGGCGATCTTCTGCCCGAAATCTAGGACCGCGATGCGGTCGCAGATATCCATGATCACCCGCATGTTGTGTTCGATAATAAAGATCGTCTTCCCCTGTCTCCGGATTTTCAGGATCAGATCGTTGAGGTCGCGCACCTCCTGCGGGTTCATGCCGGCGGAGGGCTCGTCCAGCAGGAGGAGAGAAGGCTCAGTGGCCAGGGCCCGGGCCATCTCCAGCCTTCGCTCTTCCCCGTAAGCCAGGTTGGAAGCCTTCTCCTCCTTTTTCGCCAGGAGATGGAAAAACTCCAGCCATTCTTCGGCGATCTTCCTGGATCCGACCTTCTCCGCTTGATCCCCGGGAAGGCGGAGAACGGTCGACCACAGCCCGCCCCGCGTGCGGGTATGCCGGCCCACCATGACGTTCTCCAGGACGGTCATTTTCCCGAAGAGGCGGATG
>JAPLIW010000240.1 GCA_026388915.1 Deltaproteobacteria bacterium | reverse complement strand
TTTCGCGGGAGGAGGGAATTCTCTCCGGAATCTCCTGCGGTGCGGCTGTGGCGGCCGCCCTCCGGATAGCCGGGGAGAAAGAATTCGCCGGCCGCACCATTGTGGTCATCCTGCCGGATTCCGGGGAGAGATACCTAAGCGGAGCTCTTTTTGAAGGGCTTTTTGACGAAAAGGGGCTACCCAAGAAATAATAGGCGATTCCGGGGCAACCATTACCAAAAGGTTGGCAAGAAGGATTCTTCCCTCGTCGGAGACGTAGGGGCATCCCGCGTTTCGCGGGACATCGTGCCCCTACAATTGGGCCAAAGCGCCTAGCGTTGAGGGATTCATACGACTGCGCCTTCGCCCAGCGGGTGGTTTTCCAGAATTCTCCGGGGGGCGAAAACGCTGAGGTCCAGCGTCGGTCTCCGCCCCAGAATCAATTCGGCCAGGTAGCGGCCCGCGGCCGGAGACTGCTGCAGGCCGTGCCCGGAGAAGCCGTTGATCAGGTAGAAGCCCTCCAATTCAGGCCAGGGGCCGAGGATCGCGTTGCTGTCCAGGCGGTTTACCTCGTAGAGGCCCGCCCATCCCCTGACCCTCTTCAGCTTCTCGAAGGCGGGAACAATGCGGGCCAGTTCGGGCCAAAGCCAGTCGGTGAACCGCTTCCAATCCCACTGGAGTCCGAAACCTATTTCGTCCTCTTCCATGGACCGGCCCACGAGAATCAATCCGCCCGTCTCGGACCGGAAATAAAGGCCTGAAGGGGCGATGACCAGGGGGAGCGGTCGATCCATGGAGACCTCGGGCTTCACCGCAAAGACCTGTCGGTTGACCGGAGCGAGGGGGAGCTCGACCCCGACCATTCGACCGATTTCCCCTGCCCAGGGTCCGGCCGCGTTGACCGCGACCTCCGAGTGGAGAACCTGGCCGGAAGCCAGCCGAAGGCCCGCGATTTTTCCCCGGGCGGTCTCGATCGCCGTCACTTCATCGGTAATGTAGCGGGCTCCCAGGGATACCGCCTTTTTCCGGAAGCCCATGATAACGCCGTAGGGGTCCAGGTAGCCGTCTCGCGGGCCGAAGGTTCCTCCCACGAAGAGATCAGCGGCAAAAAGGGGAAACTCCTTCTGGATTCTTTCCGGAGTCCACCACTCCACCCGACCCCCCAACTCCCTCTGCAACGCCAGGTCCTTTTCGGCAGTCGGCTTTCCAGGCTCATCGATGAGGAAAAGATACCCGGCCCGTCGATAATCGATGGCCGGCCTCTCCTCCCCCACGGCCATTTCCTCTTCGAATCGGGAGAAAAAGTCCTGGGCGTAAAGGGAGATGAGAATGTTCTCCTTCAGGCTGAATTGAACCCTGACTCCCCCCAGGGACAGTGCCGTGGAAGACCGGGTGTAGGCCGGATCCCTCTCCACTACCGCCACCCGGAGGCTGGGGTCTAGCTTTAAAAGGTGATAGGCCACCGAAGAGCCCATCACCGCTCCGCCAATCACCATAACATCATAAGATCTGGCTTCCATGGCTTTCCATCAAAATCCGTTTTTCTTAATGAACATCGAACCGCTAAAGGGGCTGAAAAAATGCAGCAGCATCCGCTTTGCAAAGAGTATACCATTTACCCTCCGGGATTACTAATGAGGCCATAATTGATGATCTCGTAAAAAGTCTCTTGGAGCGTCACCCCGGCGAAAGCCGGGGTCCAGAATATCTTGAAATAACTGGATTCCGGCTTTCGCCGGAATGACGAATTCTATGGAATTCCGACTTTTTACGAGATCATCATAATTATCTGGACAGGAATTCCCTCTTTTAATCATCCTGGATTCCGGCTTCCGCCGGAATGACAACAAAGAACCATGCCTTTCTAATGTCCGTCACTCCGGCGAAAGCCGGAGTCCAGTTCGAGGTTTTCAAAAGGCAACGTCTTCCAATTAATGTTTAGACTA
>JAPLIW010000539.1 GCA_026388915.1 Deltaproteobacteria bacterium | reverse complement strand
TGAAAGCCGCGTCCAGGGTGGGTTTCATCAGCTTGTCCACGTCTCCCCGCTCCGCTTCCATGGGGGTGGGCATGTTCTGCAGCTTCATCTTCAGCTGCGGGTCTTTGGCCGCGGTGATCATCCGTTTGATATGGGCCTTGGAAACTCCCGCATCCGCCAGGGTCGCCGGGAAGCCGAGGGCTTTGGAGAACTGGATCATCCCCCTGGCCACCATCAGGGCTAGGGTTCTTCCCTTCTTGCCCTCGGTCTTGGCTTTGATGAACCCGGCCTCTTTCAAAATTTCCCCGAAGACCGCCAGTTGATCCTGGATCTTGGGGGCGAAAAGAACCGTGTAGTAAGGGTTCAGGATCGCGCAGGCCCGCCCGTGGGTCAGGACATCGATCAGGGAGAAGCTTCCCAGATGGGGGCCGCTGGTCCCGCCGATCATGATCGAGTATCCTCCCAGGTCGGTGCCCAGGCCCAGGCTATGCCGGGCGTCCCGATCTCCGGGGTTCGCCTTGATTTTGGGCAGTCCGGACACGATCAGGGCAAGGCAGGCCTCGGCCACTTCTTTCATCTTTTCATAATAGGCCTGGCCGGTGGCGCCCATAAAGACTTCCCAGGCATGAGCGATCCCGTCCAGTCCTCCGTCAAGGGTCAGGTCCATGGGAGCCCCCAGGGTGACTCGGTAATCGAAGACCGCGGCCTGGGGTCCAATGGCTTCGTCCACGATCAGCTTCTTTTGTCCGGTCACCAGGTCGGTGATGTTGGAATACTTGGTCAGATGGGCCCCCGAACTCGCCGCCGTCTGTACGGCCACCAGGGGCAGGAGAGATTTACTGGCCATCCCTTTGACCTTGGTCACGTTGCCCACGCCAAAGTAAGGGTCGATGGTGCTGGCCACGCCATCCGGGGCCTGCAGAGCCTTCTTCACGTCTTGGGGAGAAAAAGTCGCCAGGACGTTGGCCGCTTTGGCGGCATCGATGGTACTGCCTCCCCCGACGGCCAGGATGACTTCGGGCCTCGTCCGGGCCACCTGAAGGGCCAGCCGGTATACGTCCTCCCGCGGGGCATTGGGCCCGGCGCCGATGATGATTTCCGTTTCCACCCCCCTGGCCTTGAGGGAATCGGTGATGGTCTGCAGGGTTCCCGCCATCCAGCCCTGCCCCAGATCGGCCACGATCCCCAGAGCCCGCTTTCCCTGCCGGGCGACAATATCCCCGGTTTTTCCCAGAACTTCAAACCCGAAGGTGTAGGAATCCCCCTTCCATTCCTTCAGCAAACTCTCCGCCTTTTCCACCGCACGTTCCATGAATTGAATCCTCCTTTTAAGAATGCGGAGTGCGGAATCACCCCCTCCCTACCCTCCCCCCTCGAGGGGGAGGGAAAGGGTGGGGGGCCGCATTCCGAAATCCGAAATTTATTTCAATGCCTCTTCAACCAAGGCAATCAATCTTTTTGGAGAAATGGGCTTGGGCAGGTAGAGGTTGGCTCCCGCTTCCATGCCCGGCTCCCGTCGGCGCGCAACACGTTGGTGGAGATGCGCAGGAGTCGGTCCCCTTCGATGCGCTGGAAAATCGTGCAGGTTCCGTCGTTCTCTGAAGGATTTCACCTGTCTGGTCCCTGAACCAATATATCAAAGGGGGGAGAAAATCTCAAATTCTTTAACTCCCGGAAATTTTCACCCGGGGAAGGAGAACCCTTCAAAAAGTATGGAGAAATAGAGAATAGCGGGGGGCCAAACCCATATTGTCATTATGTCAAAATATATGACGATATTCTTATGTTTTTTGTCAAGATTGAATTTTTGTCCGAATGAATATTCATTCATTTGTCATTTTTCCATTAGCCTCCCAAAAAATATTATCTGATGTGGAAGCGATAATATTATAAAAAGTCAATTAAATCATATGATTAAATTGAAAAGTCGCACGGGCATGGGGCCCCCAAAAATCCTGGCATAGCCCTTGCTGTCTATGAGGGAAGGGGAAAGACAAAAGATAAAAGATAGAGGAAGCACAGATGAAGGGGGGACTGAAAATGAGAAAATCAACCATCGTGATAACGGCCAGCATGATTCTAATCGGTTTGGCCTCGAACGTATATGCCGCTGAAATTCTCGGTTATCCCATGGTGGCCAAACAGGCTAAATTTTACTCCATCATCCTGGGAGTCATCGCCGCTTCGGTAGCTCTGGTGGGCATCGCCTATCTTGGCTTCTGGCTGGCAGACCTGAAAAAGAGGGTCAAGGTTGCCACCCCCGCCGAGAAAGCCGCCTTTGCCGGGAAGCTGGTGGGCGCGGTTCAATCCGCCAGATAATTTTTTCCTAAATTCTTTTTTAAAAAAACCCCCCCCCGGAATTCCGCGGGGGGGTTTTTGTTTCTTCAGGTTTCAGCTTACTGGCGCTCGGAGACGAGGGTGGTCACCACCGTTGGGTCGGCCAGGGTGGTGGTGTCTCCCAGGTCGCCGATCTCTCCCGCGGCGATCTTCTTCAGGATGCGCCGCATGATCTTGCCGCTGCGCGTCTTGGGCAGCATATCGGCCCACTGGATCTTGTCCGGGGTGGCGATGGGGCCGATCTCCTTCCGCACGTGGGCCACCAGGATTTTCTTCAGGTCGTCCGACTTGGTCTGGCCGGCCTTCACCGTGACAAAGGCGTAAATCCCCTGGCCTTTGATGTCGTGGGGCATGCCCACCACCGCGGCTTCGGCCACGGAGGGATGACTCACCAGGGCGCTCTCCACTTCCGCGGTCCCGATCCGGTGTCCGGAGACGTTGATGACGTCGTCCACCCGGCCCATGAGCCAGAAGTCCCCGTCTTCATCCACCCGGGCGCCGTCGCCGGTGAAGTACAGCCCGGGGAACTGGACGAAGTAGGTCTCCTTGAAACGCTCATGCTGCCCGTAAATGGTGCGCATCATTCCCGGCCAGGGCTTCTTGATCACCAGGTATCCGCCTTCGTTGGGGCTGGCCACAGATCCGTCTTCCCGGATGACGGCGGCGTCCACACCGGGGAAGGGCTTGGTGGCCGAACCGGGCTTGATGGGCCAGGCACCCGGCAGCGGGGTGATCAGGATTCCGCCGGTCTCGGTCTGCCACCAGGTATCGACGATGGGGCATTTCTCCTTGCCGATGACCTTGTAGTACCAAATCCAGGCTTCGGGGTTGATGGGCTCTCCCACGGTGCCCAGGAGGCGCAGGGAAGAGAGGTTCCGGCCCAGGGGCCACTTGTCTCCGTCACGCATCATGGCCCGCAGAGCGGTGGGCGCCGTGTAGAAAATATTGACCTTGTGCTTCTCCACGATCTCCCAGAAACGGTCGGGCTTGGGATAGTTGGGAACCCCCTCGAACATGAGGCTGGTGGCCCCGGCGGCCAGAGGACCGTAAACGATGTAGCTGTGCCCGGTGACCCAGCCGATGTCGGCGGTGCACCAGAAAGTATCTTCATCCTTGTAATCGAAGATCCACTTGAAGGTGGTCATCACGAAGAGGAGGAATCCCGCCTGGGTGTGGAGAACCCCTTTGGGTTTGCCGGTGGAGCCGGAGGTATAGAGCATGAAAAGGGGATCCTCCGCATCCATGACTTCGGGCTTGCATTCCGGTTTGATGTCCTTGGCGGTCATCTCTTCATGCCACCAGCAATCCCGGCCCGCCTTCATGTCGACCTTGGTGTTGGTCCGGTTGTAAACGATGACGGTCTTGACGGTGGGGCAGCTGGCCAGGGCCGCGTCGGCGTTGCTCTTCAGGCCGATGACCTTGCCGCTGCGGTAGCTGGCGTCGGTGGTGATCAGCACGGTGGCGCTGGCATCCTGGATGCGGTCCCTCAGGGCATCGGCGCTGAATCCCCCGAAGACGATGCTGTGGATGGCCCCGATTCGCGCGCAGGCCAGCAAGGAAATGGGCAGCTCGGGGATCATGGGCATATAGATGGTGACCCGGTCCCCTTTCTTCACCCCCTTCTTCTTGAGCACATTGGCGAACTTGCAGACTTCTTCGTAGAGCTGCTGGTAGGTGTACTTCCGGCTATCCCCCGGTTCTCCTTCCCAGAGCAGGGCGACCTTGTTCTTCTTCGCGGTCTTCAGGTGTCGGTCCAGGCAGTTCACGGTCACGTTGATCTTCCCGCCCTGGAACCATTTGACGTACAGGTTGTCGCCGAAGCTGTAATCCAGGACCTTGTCCCACTTCTTGAACCACTCCAGGTTTTGCGCCTGTTCTCCCCAGAATCCGTCCGGGTCCTTAATGGACCTTTCGTACAATTTCTTGTACTCTGCCAGACTCTTGATGTGAGCCTTGGAGCTGAATTCCTTGCTGGGAGGAAAGGTCCGCTTCTCATCCATCATGCTGGTGATGGTTTTCTTCTCTTCTGCCATAGATAACCTCCGATAGGATGTTTTAATACAATATTATATTATCTTCATTCTGCCTTTGTTCTGCAAGTCTAACTTTTCACCTTTTTTGGGGGGGGGTTCCCTTCCTTGGCAGCGGGGCTATCGGGTTCCGGGAATTCCCGGCGGCGGGGGAAGTCAATCACCAGAGGGTCCCTTCCGGGAGGAAAATAAAAATATATGAACCCTTCCCCCCTCTTTGCTCCGAAGAGGGAAAGCTCCCCGGTTTAGGAGTGATTGGGCGGGTTCCTTAGTGGGCTGAATCCGCCCGTAAGGTGCGGGAATAACCCATCCGTTGAACCGCCGGCTCACCGACCAGGTCCATGATCTCCCCTAGCAGTTCGCGGACCCGCTCTTTGAGGAAGCGCAATTCTGTGGCCATGGCTTGTTTTTCCAGGGCCTGTTTGATGGTCTTGTTCAAGGCCAGTTTGGTAAAAGGCTTCTGGATGAAATCAAAAGCCCCGGCTCGCAGAGCTTCCAGCCCCATTTCGGTCTTGCCATGGCCGGTCATCAGAACGACTTCGACATCGGGATGGATGGATTTGGCCATCTTGAACAGTTTGTTCCCGTCCATCCGCGGCATACAGACATCGGAAAGGATGACGTTTACCTGGTTCTCCCTGAGGACGTCCAGCGCGGCCTGCCCGTCCTCTGC
The DNA here is from genome assembly GCA_026388915.1 of Deltaproteobacteria bacterium. GTDB lineage: Bacteria > Desulfobacterota > SM23-61 > SM23-61 > SM23-61 > SM23-61. Next base: position 1,761 of record JAPLIW010000539.1, on the reverse strand, counting down.
CGTCAGAACACTGTATCCTTCCCGTTCGAGAATTTTTACCAGGGTTTCGCGAATGGTCTCCCCATTATCCACGACTAAAACCGTTTTCTTTTCCACGCTTCCTCCATCTTGCGGAATAGAAAAGAAACCCGCTTGCAACTCGTCACGTTCCCAGAAAAATTGAAGGGGTCCGATCTGATAGAGGAGGGTTGTTGTTTCGGTTGCCAGTCACAGATGAGCAGGGGAGTTCGCTCGTTCGTAGCCTGTGAAGATCGGACCCCTTCAAATTTTCCAGTTTTATATTTTATTAAGCAAGAGGTGTGCCAAAAGAAGACTGGGAGAGGATGCAAAAATGATTCATAACAACATAGAATCATTATTCTATTTTTGGTTCTCCGGCGAGGTTGAGATGCTCTTTTACTCTAATCCTGGGGATGAAGACATTGTGTCAATTGGGGTAAGAAAATCGTGAAAATATGACAATTTAATAAATATTTAACCGTCCTTTTGTCAATTTGTCAAGATTGATGAACTCGTAAAAAGTCGCAATTCCATAGAATTCGTCATTCCGGCGAAAGCCGGAATCCAGTCATTCCAAGATGTTCTGGACCCCGGCTTTCGCCGGGGTGACGCTCCAAGAGACTTTTTACGAGATCATCAAGATTCTTGCCCACCTTTTTCCGACTGGTCTTCCGGGTTTTCTTCTTTTCCCTCTTCTTTTTCATCCTCCATTTTCCGGTAGATGGTTCGGGCGGAGATCCCCAGAATCTTGGAAGCCAGGTTCTTGTCTCCCCGGAAGTGTCGCAGGGTCTCCTCGATCACCCGTTTTTCAATCGCTTCCAGGGGGGTGCCGAGAGGGATGGACAGGGTCTTCTCGTCCAGCAGGACCGTTCTTAGCTCCGCGGGGCCTACGGCCTTCTGGATCTCGGGAGGAAGGTCGCCGGGGGTGATCAACTCGCCCCTGGATAATACCACGGCCCTTTCGATGGCGTTTTCCAGCTGGCGCACGTTTCGCGGCCAGGGGTACCGAAGCATGACCTCCATGGCCTCCTGGGTGAAACCTTTCACCCCTTTGTTATTTTTCTTCTTGAAGATCTCCAGGAAGTGGTGGGCCAGGAGGGGAATATCCCCTTCTCTTTCCCGTAAAGGAGGAAGGGTCAGGGTAATCACATTCAGCCGGGAGTAAAGGTCTTCCCGGAAAGTCTTCCGCTCTATGGCCTCCAGCAGGTTCATATTGGTGGCCGCCACGATCCGCACATCGGCCTTCAGGGTTTTGGTCCCGCCCAGCCTTTCGAACTCACCCACCTGAAGGACCCGCAGGAGTTTCACCTGCACGGTGAGGCTCACTTCCCCGATTTCATCCAGAAAGAGCGTTCCGCCGTGGGCCAGCTCAAACCGCCCTTCTTTGCGGGCAATGGCCCCGGTAAAAGCCCCCCGCTCATACCCGAAGAGCTCGGCCTCCAGGAGGGTCTCCGGAAGGGCGGCGCAACTCACCTTGATAAAGGGTTCCTTGGCCCGCGGGCTCAGGTCGTGGATGGCCTGGGCGATCACTTCTTTTCCCGTGCCGCTCTCTCCCTGGATGAGCACCGTGGCCGAACTCGGGGCTACCTGAGCCACGATCTCCAAGACGTTCTTCATGGCCGGGCTCCGGCCCACGATCTTCTCCACCTTCTGGAAATCCTTGATCCTCTCCTGGAGCATGCGGTTTTCCAGGACCAGGGACTGCTTTTCCATCGCCTTGCGCACCAGCTTGAGGATCTCCCGCGGCTTGAAGGGTTTCTG
>JAPLIW010000463.1 GCA_026388915.1 Deltaproteobacteria bacterium | reverse complement strand
CGGGTCGAGGACGGCCAGGTCGGCATCGGTGTTCAAGGTAATCCGACCCTTTTTCGGAAAGAGTTTGAACCGCCGCGCGGGGTTTTCCGAGAGAAGCCGGGCGAGCTGAACCGGGGATAAGCCTCGTTTTGCGACTCCCTCGCTGAACATCAGGGGGAACAGGGTTTCCACTCCCGGAGCGCCGGAAGCGTTGTCAAATATGTCCGGCGCCTGTTTCTTTTCCAGCGGCCAGGGCGCATGGTCGGAAGAGACCATGTCGATGAAGCCGATTTTTAAAAACTCCCACATCTCTTCCACCGCCTCTTGGCTGCGCAGGGGAGGGTTGATCTTCGCCCGGGCCTGGAGCCGGTCCATGTCCCCCTCGTTAAGAACCAAATAGTGGGGGCAGGTCTCGGTGGTAACGTCCAGCCCATCCTGGTAGAAACGCTGGAGGAGAAGAAGCGACCTTGGGTGACTGAGGTGATAGAGGTGGAGCCGGCAGCCGGTCCAGCGGGCGAATTCGAGGAGTTTCAGGACGGCGAGGGTTTCCGTAACCGGGGGGCGGGTTTCAACGTGAGCCTTGGGGTAGGTCTTTCCCTCCTTCCGGTATTTCTGGATCAGGTGAAAAATGAGGTTGTCATTTTCCGCATGAAATCCCACCGGAATTTGGTGTTCCGCCATCACCGGCAGGATCTCCCCCAAAACTCCGTCCTCAATCCGGGGGAATCGGTTTGGGTCCGTCTCGAAGAGAGAGAGTTTAAAACCGCAGGCCCCCAGTTTCACCAGGGAAGGAATCAGGTCCGGCGTCCCCTCTTTCTTCAAAGTAGCCAGGAGGGCGATATCCACCTTGGCCAGTTGGTTGACCAGGTCGATCTTCTTCCGGAAGGCTTCGGGACTTACGGTGGGGGCCCCCGCATCGTAGGGCATCTCGATGAAGGTGGTCACTCCCCCGGCTGCGGCCGAGGTGGAAGAGTGGAGAAAACCTTCCACCCCCGGAATGCTGTAGGAATGGACGTGGGCGTCCACGATCCCCGGAAAGACGAGATGCCCCCGAAAATCGAGAACCCTTCTTGCCGGAGGGTTCTCCCCCGGTCCGTACAAACCAACGATGACTCCCCCTTTGACCCCGACCGCCGCATTCCGGGCAACCTCATGGGGCAGCACGAGATCTCCCTTCACCAATAGATCCAAATCCGCATGACCCATCTATGCCTCCCAGCAGGATTTTAAATCGTTTAGGAAATTATAAAAGTCTCTGCGCCCTCCGAGGAGGAAGAAAAAATCAACCGCAGAGTACGCAGAGACCGCAGAGCTTTTTTTTGGTAAAGAAAAAAAACACGAATCCTTTTGTGGACATGGACTCCTCTTTTCGTTTCGATCCTCCGGGGATGAAGACAAGAGGAGGAACGAAGAGGAGGCCGAGAGCGCAGAGATCGTTCCTGGAAAGCCCCTTGGCCGTTTTGACCTTCCGGGAAGGGTGGGAAAGAGGGCCGCTTTTCCCCGTTCATCCTGGCGCTGGGCATCTAGCCATTTCTCCCTCTGCGTGCTCCGCGACCTCTGCGGTTAAGTTTTTTATTGGCCATTGATCATTGGTCATTCTCCCGAGGGCTTATTGAATGTAGCTTTCCGGGCCGCTAAATTCAAGGCATAAATCTCGCTCCAAGGGTCCTCGCTGCAAGACAGGGAAAGTTCCTCCGGGCCCGGCTTGAGAAAAAAACCGGTTTCGTATAGAATGGGTTTATGCATTGATTTTCAAAAATCCGGTAGGAGGGGAAAAGATGAGAAAGCAATCTGTTCGATTCCTGGTCCTTCTGATGTCCTGCGCTCTGGTGGGGGCATTGGCCCATCCGGCTCTGGGCCAGGAGAAACCCAAAGCCGAGGCCAAAGAAATGACTTTGGCCAGGACGGTTGTCGGGACGGGGGTTGACAACATGGAGCCGGTGGGTGCTGCCGAGACCTTTCCCGCCGCCACGGAAAAAGTCTTCTGCTTTATCGAGGCCAACAACATCCCCAAGGACATGGAACTGTCCTTTGTCTGGTCCCTCGGAGGGAAAGAAGTGCG
>JAPLIW010000124.1 GCA_026388915.1 Deltaproteobacteria bacterium | reverse complement strand
TGGATTATGCTTTCTAGCACAAGGAATTTGTCGAATGATCATTCTAAACAGAGATGATATAGTCTCGAAGGGAGATTTCCGGGGAAGGGGAACTGTCGCCGACATTCTCGAAGCGGGGTTGGCCGCGGTCGATCCTTACAGCAACACCCGGAGGCTAATCCGTATCGAAAAGGGAAAGTTGATCATCGGCGGCTGCCCGGAAATGGATCTTTCCGGGTACGGGGATGAAGTCATCGACCTGTCCCGGGTAGGAGATATTTTTGTCATCGGTGCGGGCAAGACCGTTCAGCGGCAGGCCAGGGCGCTCGAGGATGCTCTGGGGAGCCGGTTGACCGCCGGGGCCGTTACCATCAAAATAGGAGAATAATATGCGTTCGGGAACGACCATCGTATCGGTAACCGCCCGGCAGGTTTATTCGGACCGCGGGCACCCGGGCATCGAGGCGACGGTGAAAACCGAGAACGGGGCCGTGGGGGTTGCCGTGTGCACGGCCGGGATCTCGGTGGGTCAGTACGAAGTGGACTTTGCCTACGATGGGGGAACCAAGTGGCGGGGGCGGGGCGTGCAGAAGGCGGTGGACAACGTGAACCGGATCATCGCCCCGGCGCTCAAAGGCCTGGACGCGGCAAAGCAGCCGGAGGCGGATGATGCCATGCTCAACCTCGGCGGTCCCGGCGCCAAGCTGCGCCTGGGCGGAAACGCGACGGCCGCCGTGTCGGCGGCGGTCCTGAAGGCCGGAGCGGCCAGCCTGGGAATCCCCCTCTACCGGCACATCGGGGGCGTAAACGCGTGCACCCTGCCCGTACCGGGAGAAATCAGCTTTATGGGCAGCGATCGCTACGGGAGCGGAAAACGCTCGGGGGGCAAGCCCAGTTATTCCTTCATGGCCTATGGATTCGATACCTTCTCGGATGCCTCCTACGCCATCTGGGATATCTCGACCGAGTGGAGAGAGATGCTCAACCGGAAATTCGCAATCCCCAAGGTCTCCAGGACGAGTCATCCGGTCATCCAGGCCGGGGTGATCCGACACGACCGCGAAATCTGGGACTTGATGGCCGAGACCGTCCACCGGCTGGGCTACGGAGGAAAGGTGGGTTTCCAGGTCGATGTAGCCGCCGGGACGTATTATGAAAAAGATAAGGACCGCTTCGTGGGCCTCTTCTCCGCCGAGGACAAGACCCGCGACGACTTGATGAAGCTGTACCGGCAGATGGTGAAAGATTATCCTTTCATCATTCTGGAAGACCCCCTGGATGAGGATGATTACGAAGGACACGCCGTCGTGACCCGAGAGCTTGGAATTCAGGTCGTGGGGGACGATCTTTTTACCACCAACTCCGAACGCCTGCAGAAGGGAGTCGAGGCCGGGGCCGCGAATACGGTTCTCCTAAAGGTGAACCAGATCGGCACGATTACCGAGGCTTTCGAGATGGTCCAACTAGCCTACCGGATGGGCTATGGGGTTATGCCCTGCGACAGCCGGGGCGAAGGGGCCGATATTGCGGATTACTCCGTCGGCCTGAACTGCGGAACGATTCGCGAATGCGCCACGGGTCCCCGGGGCAACCGGCTTTTGCAGATCGAGGCGGAGCTGGGCAAGCGAGCCGAGTTTTTGGGAAAGAAGGGATTGAAGGGAAAGTTCTGAAGAAGGTGCTGCGGTTGGAGGGGCGATTCATGAATCGCCCCTGCGCACTGCGGCGCTCTATTGCATAGGGAATTATAAAAATCTCCATATCCGCGGGGGATGAAGAAAAGAATTGAACCGCTGAGTGCGCAGAGATCGCAGAGTTTTTTCTTCCTAAAGACTCAAAACACAAATCATTCTATGAATATTTCATCCTCTCTGCGTCCTCCCGGATCTCTGCGGGTTTTGGTTCTTTTCTCCTTTTGGGAAATCAATCTATTTTTTCCCCGGATCCTGCGCGGAGGAAGACAGGAGGATGACCGAAGAGTAAGCAGAGAGCGCAGAGATCATTTCCTGAAAGAACCTTGATCGTTTTGTCCTTCAGGGAAGCGTCGGAAATTGGGCCGCTCTTTCCCATGCCTCCTGGGCCTTGAGCCTTTGGCCGTTTCTTCCTCTGCGAGCTCTGCGACCTCTGTGGTTAAGTATTTTTTCACCCCGCTCCATGCTCTCTGCTCCATGCGTCTTTTTCTTTCATAAGGAGGATGAAAAGGGAACCTTCTGCTTGGCCAGT
>JAPLIW010000073.1 GCA_026388915.1 Deltaproteobacteria bacterium | reverse complement strand
TGGCCATGAGCGGTCTTTTTATTTCTTTAGATTTTTGGCGATCGTTTCATGAATGGTTCTGGAATTTTTTTCATCCCCGAAGAGGCCGATGCGCACCTTGACCATCGTCACATCCTTGCCCAGGGTCTCCAGGGAGATCTGGAAATCCTTCCCGTCTTCGGTCTTCCCTTTTATGACCCGGTTCTGATCCAGGTTGTCGATGGACTTCTCCGTGGCCTTCATCTTGAGCTCATCGGTCGTCGCCAGGGAGGCATTCCAGGTTTTCTCCATGGGTGCGGCGTAGGCCTGTTTCAACTCCCCGCCGATGTACTCCGAGGCCCCAATTCCCACGACCGCTCCGGCCCCCGCGGCGACAAACAGCGCGCAACCGGTCCCGCCCGTGGCGATGAACAGAAGCAGAAGGATCCAGATTCCTTGTTTCCATTGAGCCATTGGAACCTCCTTGTGAAAGGGATTATATTTGAATCCTTTTATTCTCCGTTGGGCGAACTCGAAATTCGGAATGCGGAATTCGGAGTGCGGAATTTCAAAAAAATTTCTTTGCTTCTTTAACGATTCCGCATTCCACATTTTAAAAAGGCGACCGAACTATTTGGGGGCTGGCAATGTCGCCCCCCACCCCCCAGCAATGATCTGGGGAACCTCCACGTTGTCCAGGAGTCCCCGGAACTTTTCCGCCAGCGGGCCGTTGGCAAAGATCATAACCGGCGTGTGGGTATGGGTCCCCACGGCCCAGGCGGTGTTCATTTCCTTTCCGAATAGCCGCCCCATCAGAGCGGTGGGGGTTTTTTCGTCGGACTTATAAAACTTCCGATTTTCCTTCATCGTGGGAAATCCGGTTCTGGAGTCCTTGGCGATAAGAGCGGCTGCCTGTTCTTCCGTTATGGCAAAGGCCGTACTCTCTTCAATTTCCTTCTTCAGGGCAGCGGGATTCCATTTGCTATCTTCAACCATTTTCAGGAAGGATTTTTTTTGCTTGGCCATCTTTTCGAAGATAACTTTCTCGGCAAAATTATACTTCGTCTTCCATGTCTCTCCACTGGCCAATTTGATCGGTGGGGGAGGATTATAACTGCTGGAGGCAATGGCTAAGCCTCCAGTATCATGATCTGCAGTTACTACCACTAAAGTGTCCGGATTTTGTTCGGCAAAAGACATGACCACCCCCATCGCCCCATCAAATTCCATCATTTCATGAAGCACGCTCGCCACATCATTCCCATGGGCTACATTGTCAATTTGTCCTCCCTCAACCATCAGGAAAAACCCCCGGGGATTTTTTTTCAGGATCTCCAGGGACTTTTCAGTCAACTGCGATAATGTGGGAACTCCGGTCTGATGCTGGGGCTGGCGGTCGATGGCGCTGGGAAAACTGGAAGCGGAGAAGAGCCCGAAGAGTTTTTCTGTCTTTTGGGCATCCAGAGCCAGGAGCTCCTTTTCGCTGGCCACGAAGGCATAGCCTTTATTCCTGGCTTCGCCGATCAGGTCGCGACTGTCTTTCCTCCTGGACCCCCCCCATCCAGCTTTTATGTCTATCCCTTTGAGGGCTGGATGATCTTCCACTTTCACCCCCGCGGGAATGAAATGCTGCGCCCCCCCCGAAAGAGCTATGGCCAGATCTCCTCTTTCCACCAGTTGCGCAGCAATCTCGTTCTCCATATCCCGGTGAACGACGTTGGCATAAAAAGCGGCGGGGGTTGCGTGGGTCATGCGGGTGTTGCTGATTACTCCTGCTGATTTTCCGAGCTGCCGGGTAATATCCACAAGGGTTTTCATCGATCTGCCTTCATGGTCTTTACCTATGATGGCATCCCGGGTTTTCACTCCCGAGGCCAGAGCTGTGGCTGCGGACGCGGAATCGGTGACCACCGTGCCGTACTGATAGGTCAAGCAGTAACCGGTATTCCCGGCGGCCATCAGGCGCTCCATGTTCAACCGCTTGTCCATCCCGTTCATGAAGCGGTTGTAATAGATGGCCAGCCCTACGGATTCCGGCCCCATCCCGTCGCCGATGAGGAGAATGACATTTTTCGGCTCGGCCCCCTGGGCCGGAAAAAACCAAACCAAGGAGACCGTTATCAGCAACACTCCCATTATGATTCCTCTCGTCATTCTCATGGAAGTTCCTTTCTTCAGAGTATTTCCCGGCAGTGAATGGTTGTTTTCGGAGGTTTGAGTCTTTATACCACGCTCCTCCGCTCACTCGCAATTGGTTTTAGCCAAATGCGGAATGCGGATTTCGGAATGCGGAATAAAAAGAACTCTTAAACAAGACCAAATCCGAATTCCTAACTCAGAGTTCTGAATTTGAGCGACTGATTTGCCTTAGCGAATTTCCTCCCTGACAAGGCTGCCCGAGGGGGGTATCTCAAAAATAGGTTAAAAATACGGTTTCTTCTTGTATCTCTTATTCCGCACTCCGCATTCCGAATTCCGCATTGGGATTATTTATTGGTCTTCTCCCCCACCGTTCCCAGCACCCAGTCCAGCGTCACCCGCGCCACGGAGTAGTCCCTCCGGGCCCGGGCCAGGTTTCCTTTGGCCTGGATGACGCTCAGCTGGGCATCGTCTACCTCGAGCTTGGTTTTCACTCCGTATTCGTAACCCCGTTCCGCCATGTAGAGAAGTTTCTCGGCCTGCCTGACGGTCCCTGAAATGGCTTTTACGATCTCCTCCGCCTCCCGGCAGGCATTGACCGCATCCCGCACCTGGAGGGCGATGGAGTCTTTCAGCTTGGCTTCATCGATCTTCAATGAACTTAGGTCGCTCTTGGCCTGGGCTGTTTTTCCCCGGCTGCGCATCCCATCGAAGAAGGGGAAAGTCAGAAACACTCCCGCACTCCAGACCTGACCGTCTCCCCTGGACGCATCGATATAGTTGATATCCCGATAGCCGTAAGAACCTTTCAGGTCCACGCGGGGTTTATCTCCCGCGTCATAAATCTTGACCAGCTCCACGGCAATGCCGATTCGTTTCTGCAGGTCGGAAAGGTCGGGACGGCTCTTCCAGGCCGTATCCACCCCCTTTTCATAGGAAGGATAGGGGGTGATGGTTTCCTCGAAGCCGGAGTTGGTTCAATATTGGGATAATAAAGAGCCTTGAAAGTAGACATCTTAAGGACTCCCTAGTAAACAGTGAAAAGGGCCAAAACTTTATCCTTGACTACCATTCCGGAAAACTGTTTGATTCGTCCGACCCGGTACACTGGCATTATTAAACAAACAATTTGCGAACCTTTTTATTCCCAATCAGTCCGCTGAAGACCTTATAGTCCCCCTTTTCTTTTCTGATACGCCCGGCAGGGATCGCAGGACTGACTCTCAGATTCGCCGCGAAAGCGAGCACTTTGCGGGTTGTTGGAGTACCCTCCATTTTTGCTGCACGCCAAAGATCGCGAGGGATCAGTCCTTCCGCCGCCCATTGATCGGCATCCTTTTCATACGTATCGACCTCAGCCTGGTCTAGGTCGTCGAAAAACGCCTTTGATTCTTCACCTTCAAAGTGAAGTGCTACATGTGCCAGTTCATGGCAGAGGGTAAACCAGAAGTTGTCCAAACGATCGTGCCGCAGCGTCATGGCAATGAGCGGGGAGCCATCCGGCAGCTTGATGGCCGCTCCGTCTAAGTGGGTATGTGGGAGATGTGTTTCCACAACGAAGTGGATCCCGCTCTTGAGGAGATATTCCCGGGCCAAGAGGGGGCCTTTGTCCAGATAACTCAGTCCGACCAGATCACGCACAAATTGGGGGGTCACTGTACCAGTTGGATACTTCGGCACATCTTGCTCCAGAGCCAACAAAGAAACCCGAATCCTCCAGGCCGCCAAGGCATAGCTATCCGCCTCGCTTCCCGCCCGTACATGCTGGCGTAAAAGGGCGGGCTGCAAAGCATCGGCTCCGAGCCGCACAGCCCATGCGCTGATCAGGTTAGCAGCCTGCTTCCTTGCCTCCGAAAGGTTCCCTTGAAAATTCAGCCATTTCCTCTTGAGCATTTCCGACAGCGGAAAGCGTTCCCAGTCTACACCTTCCAGTGGCTGCGCAAGCTTGGCTCCGGGCTCTCGCAGAAGTATCTCTGCCGGAAGGCCCAACCCGGCATTAAGCTTGCGGATCATGGCGATGCTCAGCGGCCTCTGCCGGGACAGTACCTCGGAAACTTTACTCCGGCTGCCGATAAAGGGGATCAAGTCCTTCTGTCTCAGCCCAAGCTGCTCCATACGGAACTTGATGGCTTCCACCGGGTCGGGCAGGTCGATCGGGTACTTTGCCTTCTCGTACAACTCGACCAGAGTGACCAGCAGCTCCAGCTCATCTCCCTCGGGCGTGCCTGGATCGACGTCCATCAGATCGTTAATCCGGGCCAGGGCACTTTCGTAGTCTTTTTCCGTTTTGATAACCTTAGGGATCATTACACTTCCTCAGCATTGATCGCGTCATACTCTCTGTGCGTTCCAACGAACCGAATCAGCACAATGCCATTCTTGTAACTGATCTTCGCAACGAGTCGGTACTTGTTGCCGCAGATGTTAAAGACAACCCGGCTTTCCTTCAGGATACTAGCGCTGCGGTATTGGGCCTTGATTTCTCCAGGGTTCGACCAAGCGGCCCTTTCCGCTTCGGCATACCAGGTTTTCAGGGCATCCTCGGCATCGGGAAATCTATCCCAAAACTCGCGCAGGGCTTTCTTGGCGATAACTCTCATTCTTTTATATCAGTTCCCATATCTTATGTCAAGAATAAAATTCCCAATTTGGGAACTTTCCTCGCTCAATAAGGCCGGTTAGGAGATCCCAAACCCACCCCTTTCGGCTCATCATAGTGCTATGGCCTCACTAAGGGTGGCTTCGAGGAGTTGGTGGCGGGTGGTTGCGTTGACGGTAAGCCGGGATTCCATCTCGTCAGCCATGGAAATGTCAAAAAAACTACCTAACTTCTCATTTTTCTTTGAGAAAATATCTGAGGTGATAAAATTGTAGGGGCCATCACGCATTGGGCCTGATCGTTCCTACAATTCCTTGTTTGGTTCCGGCCTTGCCGGGTTAGATACTTCCGGAAATCTTTCATCCATCCTACAACGGATGAACTCCGTCTACCTTCACGCCGGATTGAGCCAGAATCCCCAGGACCTCTCCTTTTTTCTCCCAGGGAATACGCAGACAGACGCCGCAGTCGGAGCTGAGGTGGCGGGGGACGGGGATCAGCTTATAGGATATCCCTTTGGCTTTCACCAATTTCTCAGCCCGGAGGGCGAAATGAATGGAGTTCCCGATTCAAGTAACTCAGGCCAAACCGCACGGTTCCCTGCGGGAAAGTCCCGATGGTCCGGTGGGAGGCCGGAGAGCAGTGAAGTCCCACCCGGCAGAGAATTCCAAACTCCTCATCCAGCTTCAGGCCCACTTCCGATGGCTCGATTCCCTGGATATTGAAAGAAACCGTGCTCAGCTGCTTCCGGGCGTCCCGGGGACCGTACAGAACGACCCCGGGAATCGCCAACAGCCCTTGCAGGAGTTTTTGGGTAAGCTTCATCTCATGAACCCGGATTTTCTCCACCCCTTCCCGCAGCACAAAATCCAGCCCGGCCAAAAGCCCGGCGATTCCCACTGCGTTGGGGGTGCCGCTCTCGCAAAGATCGGGGAGAAAATCCGGCTGTTCCTCCAATTCCGAACGGCTTCCAGTTCCCCCCTGCTTCA
>JAPLIW010000437.1 GCA_026388915.1 Deltaproteobacteria bacterium | reverse complement strand
CCCTCCTTTTTCCCTTGACAAAAGAAACGGGCCTTGGTTTAAATGGTTTGGATTCAATCCCTTAAGCCGGGAAACAGCTAGTCGAGGAAGAGATGCAGGATCTCATCCAACTGACCATCAATGGGCTTCTCCAGGAAGGTTAGCAAACCATGAAATCCAAAGCTCTAGAGGGGATCCGGGTCCTCGACCTGACCCGCATCTATGCCGGGCCCTACTGCTCCATGCTCTTTGCCGACATGGGGGCGGAGGTCATTAAAATAGAACCCCCGGAGGGGGAACTGATCCGGGACAACCCCCCCATGGTGGAGCAGGGCAAAGGGGGGCCCCATGACCGGAGCCGGAGCGGGTATTTCCTGGCCCTGAACCGGAATAAATATGGCATCACTCTCAACCTGAAGCACCCGAAGGCTCTGAAGATATTTAAAGACTTGTTAAAGATCTCGGACATTGTCCTAGAGAATTATGCCCCGGGGGTGATGAAACGGCTGGGGATCGATTATCCGGTTCTGAAAGAGATCAACCCGCGCATTATTCTGTGCAGTATAAGCGGATTCGGGCAGACGGGTCCCTACTCGGAACGGATGGCTTTTGACGTCATCTCCCAGGCCATGAGCGGCCTCATGTCCATCACCGGTCAGCCGGACAATCCTCCGACCCGAGTCGGGACGTCTCTGGGTGATGTGAACGCGGCGGTGCACGCCGCTTTTGCCATCATGACCGCTCTCTGGCACCGGGAAAAGACCGGGAAGGGTCAACAGGTGGATGTCTCCATGATGGAGACCATGGTGGCGATCCTGGAGGGGGGAATCGTCCGCTGGACAATCGGGAAGGAACTCCTCACCCCCATCGGATCCATGAACCCCCATGAGGCCCCCATGGCCGCTTTCAAATGCAAGGACGGGTACATCATCATCGCCACCGTGGGGGATGAACACTGGCAGCGTTTTTGCCGGGCCGTCAACCGGCCCGATTGGGCTGCCGACCCGGCGCTGAAGACCAAGGCCCAGCGCTGGGCGAAGAAGTACATGATTCAGGAAGAGATCGAGAAGATTACCGCCCGGCACACGATCAAGGAAGTGGGCGAGATGATGGACAAGGAGCGGGTAGCCAATTCCCCCATTTTGAATATTCAGCAAGTCGTGGATGATCCCCACCTGAACGCACGCGGCTACTTCGTGGAAGTCGAACACCCCGTCATCGGCAAGGCGAAGATCCCCGGCATCCCCTTCAAAATGTCGGAAACCCCCGGCGCCGTCGAGCGCCCCTCCCCCCTGGTGGGTGAACACAATGAGCTCATCCTGGGGAAGTACCTGAAAATGGGGAAGGAGCAGATGGAGAAGCTGAGGGAAGAGGGAGCCATTTAAATTCGGAATTCGGAGTGCGGAAGGTTGATGAATTCGTAAAAAGTCTCTTGGATCGTCACCCCGGCGAAAGCCGGGGTCCAGAACATCTTGAAATAACTGGATTCCGGCTTTCGCCGGAATGACGAATTTTATGGAATTTCGACTTTTTACGAGATCATCAAGGTTAAAGAAGTGAAGCGGATCGCTTGATACCGCTGTTCCAATGTGTTATCATATCTAGAAAAATGTAATCATAGGAGATGATCATGATTCGGACTCAAATTCAGCTTAGCAAGGAACAGGCGACCCTCTTAAAGAAAATATCCAGAGAAAAGCATATTTCTATCGCCGAGATCATAAGACGTTCGTTAGACCCCCTAATAAAGAATGAGATATCCCATATGAAGGAAAAGAGGCGGAAAGCTCAGAAAGCGGCCGGAAAGTTCCGCTCGGGATTGAAAGATCTTTCCACTAGGCATGATGATTATCTTTCCGAGGCCTTCATCCGATGAACATTTTTATCGACACGTCGGGATTTTTAGCGGTATTGAACGCAGACGATTCTCAGCACCCAAAAGCCAAAGAATCTTGGGATTCGATCCTCCAATCTGATGTTAGGTTGGTAACGACGAACTATGTCTTGGTGGAAACCTATGCTCTGCTGCAAAGCCGCCTGGGGATGCCAGCGGTTAAATTGTTTGCCGACGATATTGCTCCCATTCTACATGTGGAATGGGTCACCCCCGAATGGCATAAGACCGCTATGGCTGTCTTGCTTGCTTCTTCGCGGAGGAAATTGAGCTTTGTTGACTGCGTAAGTTTTAGAGTGATGAAGGACCTGGATATCAAAGATGCCTTCACTTTAGACCAGCATTTCAAGGAGCAGGGCTTTCTGTGTATCCCTTAATCAGGCCGTGATGAAGGTAACCTGCCAGGGTACGCAACCGCAGAATTCCCTCTACCGGCGGGTCGGGGATCGAGCTGGATAATAATAAAATCGAGCGATACCCATCATCGCGAAGCGCGGGGCGTACCCCGGCCCCCCACCCGCTACACTCTATCCCCTAATCTTTAAGACCATTGGAAAGAGGATAAGGATTCATGACCAAGAAAGCCTTAGAAGGAATTCGGGTATTAGACCTCACGAGAGTCCTGGCCGGACCCTACTGCTCCGTGCTCTTCGCCGATCTGGGGGCCGAGGTGATTAAGATCGAACCTCCCGAAGGAGAGATGATCCGGGACAATCCGCCCCGGGTCGAGACGGGGAAGGGGGGACCCCACGACCGCAGCCGGAGCGCCTATTTCCTCTCCCTGAATCGGAACAAGTATGGGATTACTCTGAACCTGAAACATCCCAAAGCGGTGAGCATCTTCAAGGACCTGGTGAAGATCAGCGACGTGGTCCTGGAAAATTACGCTCCCGGGGTGATGAAGCGCCTGGGGATTGACTACGAAGTGCTGAAGGAGATCAATCCCCGGATCGTCATGTGCGGCATCAGCGGTTTCGGGCAGTGGGGACCCTACTCCGGCAAGATCGCTTTCGACATCTCGGCCCAGGCGACAAGCGGGCTCATGTCCGTCACGGGCTATCCGGGCACTCCTCCTACGAGGGTTGGTACCTCCCTGGGTGACATTAATGCCGCAGTACACGCCGCCTTCGCCATCATGGCCGCTCTATGGCACCGGGAAAGGACGGGGGAGGGCCAGTACGTGGATGTGTCCATGCAGGAGGCCATGGTCTCCATCCTGGAAGGGGCCATAGCCCGGTGGACGGTGGGGGGGGAACTCATGGGCCCCATCGGCTCCCATAACACGAACGAGTCGCCTTTTGCGGCTTACAGGTGCAAGGACGGATACATCATCATCGCCACCGTGGGGAACGAACACTGGGAACGTTTTTGCCGGGCCATCGGGAAGATGGAGTGGTTCACAGACCCCAAGAACGAGACCAAAGGGTTGCGCTGGGCGAGAAAGTGGGAGCTGGCGAAAGAAATCGAAGAAGTGACCACCCAATACACGGTCAAAGAAGTGGGAGAGATGATGGACCGGGAGCGGGTGGCCAACTCGCCCATCTTCAACATCCAGCAGGTGGTCGAAGACCCCCACCTGAATGAGCGGGGTTATTTCGTCGAAATCGATCATCCCATCATCGGCCGGGCCAAACTCTCCGGCTTCCCCTTCAAGCTTTCCAAGACTCCGGGCCAGATCGAGCGCACCTCTCCTCTGGTGGGCGAACACAATGAGGCCGTTCTGGGAAAGTACCTGAAAATTCGCAAGGATGATGTTAAGAAGCTCAGGGAAGAAGGGGTTATCTAGCTTCATTCCGGTCTCTCCTCCGGACAGTTTTTCGTTGACGTTCCTCCCTTTTTCTGGATACTCTCTCTTGATGAGTTCGTAAGAAATCGTTTTTATCCCCTTTTCGTCATTCCCGCGAAAGCGGGAATCCAGTTAAGTCAAGCAGTTCTGGGCTCCCGCCTCCGCGGGAGCGACGGCTTTTATGACTTTTTACGAGGTCATCTTTCTTGACTCCCAAGGAAATTTATTTTCCCGTCAGTGAAATAACAACTTACATCAAGAAAGGTAATTTCTTCGGGGCAATTCATGAATTGCCCCTGCTTTGTTTGGGGTGACCATAGGCAGAAAATGGACCTTCTGGAAGTCAAAAATCTGGAAGTCATTTTTCCCACATTGTGGGGCACGGTGAGGGCGGTCCATAACGTGGATCTCCGCCAGGAAACCGGGGAGACCGTCGGGCTCGTGGGGGAAAGCGGGGCAGGGAAAAGCATGCTGGGGCGGTCTCTCATGGGATTGATTCCCTACCCCGGACAGATCCCCCGGGGGCAGATCTTCTGGAAGGGAGAAGACCTGCGGCAAAAGAGGGAGAAGGAGATGCGGAAGATCCGCAGCAAAGAGATCGCCATGGTCTTCCAGGACCCCATCTCCGCCCTCAATCCCTTGAAGAAAATCGGCGACCAGCTCCTGGAAGCGGTTTTTCTCCACCAGACCCTGAGGAAAGAAGAAGCCATGGATCTGGCCATCCACCGGATGGGAGATGTGGGAATTCCCCGGCCGGAGATCAGCATCCAGAACTTTCCCCACCAGTACAGCGGGGGGATGCTCCAGCGCATTGTGATTGCCCTGGCCCTGATCAACGATCCTGCGCTGGTCATTGCCGATGAGCCGACGACCGCCCTGGACGTGACCATTCAGGCCCAGATCCTCCAGATTCTGAAGGATCTCCAATCTGCCCGGAAGATGTCGGTCCTCATGATCACCCACAACCTGGGAATCGTAGCTCAGTTCTGTTCCCGCATCTATGTGATGTATGCCGGCAAAATGGTGGAGCACGCCGACACTCATAACCTGTTCCACCGTCCCCTGCACCCCTACACCCGGGGATTACTCCGGTCGGTTATCCGTTTGAATCAGAAGACTCGCAGGGTGGAAACGATGGCGGGGTTGATGCCCGACTTGATCCATATGCCCCCCGGCTGCGCCTTCCATCCGCGCTGCGATCAAAGCCGGGATGTCTGCCGGCAGGAAACTCCAGAGTGGAGGGAGGTGGAAAAGGAACACTGGGTGGCTTGTCACCAAAAGAGCGGGTAAAAGG
>JAPLIW010000381.1 GCA_026388915.1 Deltaproteobacteria bacterium | reverse complement strand
CCGACGGTGCTCGACGTAAGGGTTGATCCCGATATTCGACCGCTGGCCACGGGAAGCTGGGACCTCCCGCCGTTGCCGCCCCCCATTCCGAACTTCGGCTGGGAAGAGGACTGAACCAATCGAGGAGGGAATCATGACTCCGAAATCAGCTGCGCAACAGCCATGGGGTCTCAAGATGACGGTACCGTTGGAACCGGGGATCGTGTGTAACCATATCGATGCCATGCTCGAGTTCTACACCGGCGTCTTGGGCCTCAAATTGGTGGGCGACGCCAAGGCCACGCCGGAGTTGAGCGCGCGCGCCGGGGCAACGCCTCACGGATATCGGATCGTCCGATTGCAGACGCCGTACGGGGAGCGGATCAAGCTGGTCCAGCCGAACCAGGACCCGCCCCCGCCGCGGGCCGTTCCGGGATGGGTCCATGAACGGCACGGGCTTGCCTACCTCACCTTTGTCATTGCCGATATTCAAGACGTGCTGAGGCATTTGAAAGCGCACGGAGTGAAGCTGCTGGGCGAGGAGCCGATAGAGGTCAGGCCGGGAGTCTTCGCTTTCTATTCCCTGGACCCGGAGGGCAATTACCTGGAGTTTGTCGAGTATCCAGACCCCTCCGCGTATCGGCCCGATCTCTTCCAGCGGCGGTAATTCTGGAACCTGGAATCGGGCGGATTTGCCCTTCCCAGTCTCCCGGACGGTCTGGGGGGTTGTTTTTCGGAACCCGGCGTACGGTTATCCCGTACCGGGCTTTCCTGCCAGCTTCATCTAAAGGATTATGGGACCTCGATCCAAAAGGATATGTGCCCTCAGCGAGTCCGCGTCTTTATAATCCTCTTTTCCGTGTAGGCAGGGGATGTGGCTTGGCCTTTGTTGGGACAAAGGGTGACTTCTCCATACCGGTCAACGACGACCAGGTCATGGGAGGTCGACTGAGCCCAGGGAAGAACCCGTGGAGAGGCGTTATCGTTGAACTTGAGCAGGATTTTATCGCCCGAGTTGGCGAATTTAGGATCTTGATCTTTCCCGATGTTGATGAAGATAAAGACCTCCCCCTTCTCATTCCCCACAACTAGGTCGTTTTTCCCGTCCCCATTCAAATCAACCATGTCCGGGGAGGAATCGGAACCCACGTCCAGTTTTCCGTCGTTGAGCTTGATGGGTTTTCCGAACACCGGCTGCCCCCCGGATCCCTCGTTGAGAAAGAGGAAAAGCTCCCCGCTCCAGCTTCCGACAAGAAGGTCCATTCGGCCGTCCCCGTTCCAGTCCACGAGGCAGGGCGAAGCATTGCCTCTCACGTCGAGGTCCTTGTATTCAGCCTGGACGCGGCTCGTCGAGGCATATTCCGGGGCCTTGGCGGAGCCTGTGTTCAAGAAGAGGTTAAGATACCCCCTTCCATCCCCCACCAGGAGGTCCTTTTTTCCATCGTCGTTCCAATCCACCAGGCAGGGGGCTGAAGGGCCTCGCACCTTGATTTCCTTCCCCCCGGCCTTGAGGCGAGTCCGTTTCCCGTACCGGGGCGATTCGTTGGATCCTTCATTCAAGTACAGGTTGATAAATCCATTCCGATCTCCCAGCAGGAGGTCGTGACGCCCGTCTCCGTTCCAGTTTACCACGATTCTTTCCGAAAGGTTTTTCCCGGTCGTTGCGGGATTCGAGCCGGCCGGCAAACCTCCCAGTAAGAGGAAAGCAATCGGAATGATGCCCAATAGAAAGGCACCGAATCCGGTTCCCGCTCTCATTGTTCCTCCTTCAGAATAAAAAAAACCTAACCGCAGAGGTCGCGGAGCACGCAGAGGTAGAAATGCCCAAAAGCTCAGGGTCAGGATGCAGGGGGAAAAACGGCGTTTTTTCTCACCCTTCCCAGAAGGTCAAAACGAGAAAGGACCTTTCCAGGAACGATCTCTGCGTTCTCTGCTTCCTCTTTGTTCATCCTCTTGTCTCCATCCCCGGAGGATCGAAAGGCAAGGAGGAGTCCAGATCCATAAAAGGATTTGTATTTTTTGTCTTTACCAAGAATAAGCTCTGCGGTCTCTGCGTACTCTGCGGTTGATTTTTTCTTCATCCCCGGAGGGCGC
>JAPLIW010000370.1 GCA_026388915.1 Deltaproteobacteria bacterium | reverse complement strand
GAAGGAGGAACGATATGGAGGTCAGCAGAAGGGGTTTCCTGAAGATTTCAGGAGCCACGGCTTTGGCCGGCGGTCTGGGCTTTTCCGCCCAGACGGCCTCGGCCCAGGGCCTGCCCCCCAAGATTCTTTACACCCGCGAGACGACCAGCATCTGTCCCTACTGCGCGGTGGGTTGCGGGATCATCGTATCCACGCGGGACGGCAAAGTGGTCAACACCGAAGGGGATCCCGACCACCCCATCAACCAGGGAGCCCTCTGTCCCAAAGGGTCTTCTCTATACCAGCTTTCGGATAACCCCAACCGTCTGACCAAGCCCTTGTACCGGGCGCCCTACGCCAAGGAATGGAAGGAAGTCTCCTGGGAGTGGGCCTTGGACAAAATCGCCGATTATACCAAGACCGCCCGCGATGCCTCGTTCATGCCGAAGAACGAAAAGGGCGAGACGGTGAACCGCACGGACGCCATCGCTTCGGTGGGGAGTGCGGCGATGGACAATGAGGAATGCTACGTCTACCAGAAATTCCTCCGCGCCGTGGGCTTGGTGTACATCGAACACCAGGCCAGGATATGACACTCCCCCACGGTAGCGGCTCTGGGAGAGTCGTTCGGACGGGGAGCGATGACCAACCATTGGAACGATATTGCCAATGCGGACGTCATCTTGATCATGGGCAGCAACCCGGCGGAAAACCATCCTATCTCTTTCCGCTGGATCAATAAGGCGATCGAAAAGGGGGCCAAGCTCGTCTGCGTGGATCCCCGCTTTACCAAATCTGCGGCCAAGTCGCACATCTATGCCCCCCTGCGGTCGGGCACCGACATCGCTTTCCTGGGGGGGATGATCAAGTACATTCTGGAGAACGACCTGATCCAGAAGGAATACGTGGTGGAGTACACCAACGCCTCCTTCCTGATCGATGAAAAGTTTGGATTTCAAGACGGCCTCTTCACCGGCTACGATTCCAAGGGCCGAAAATATGACCGGTCGACCTGGAAATACCAGCTGGACGCCGGCGGGATTCCCCGGATGGACAAGACCCTGAAGAATCCCCATTGCGTCTACCAGCTCCTGAAGAAGCACTACGATCGGTACAACCCGGACATCGTCTCCCAGATTACCGGCACCCCCAAGGACGATCTGGGTAAGGTCTACAAGGCCTATGCCGAGACCGGCAAGCCGGACAAGGCGGGGACCATCCTTTACGCCATGGGGTGGACTCAGCACACGGTGGGTACCCAGAACATCCGGGCCATGTCCATCATCCAGCTCCTCCTCGGAAACATGGGAATGGCGGGCGGGGGGGTGAACGCCATGCGCGGCGAGTCCAACGTCCAGGGATCGACGGATTATGGGCTCCTCTTCCACATCCTGCCCGGCTACAATCCTGCCCCCCGGGCTGCGGACAAGACCCTGAACGAGTACAACGAAAATTATACCCCCAAGACCAAGGACCCCAAATCCTTCAACTGGTGGAAGAACCGGCCCAAGTACATCATCAGCTTTCTCAAGGCCATGTACGGGGCCAGCGCCACAAAGCAGAACGATTTCGGGTACGGCTGGCTGCCGAAGCTGGACGATACCCAGAACGCTTCCTGGCTCGTGCTCTTCGACCAGATGGCCAAAGGAAAGTTCAAAGGGTTCTTCTCCTGGGGACAGAACCCGGCCTGCTCCGGGGCCAACGCCAATAAAGTCAGGAAAGCCCTGGAGACCCTGGACTGGATGGTCAACGTCAACCTCTTCGACAACGAGACCGGGTCTTTCTGGAAGGGTCCGGGGAAGGATCCCTCCAAGATCAAGACCGAGGTCTTCATGCTGCCCTGCGCGGCTTCCTTTGAAAAGGAAGGCTCCCTCTCCAACTCCGGGCGATGGATGCAGTGGCGGTACAAGGCGGTCAACCCTCCGGGAGAAGCCCAGCCCGACCTGGAGATCATCCACGAGCTTTTCATGAAGGTGCGCAAACTCTACCAGGAAAAAGGCGGCACCTTCCCGGAGCCCATCCTGAACCTCTCCTGGAACTATGGGTTCAAGGGCCCGGACGGGATGGCTCATCACATCAACCCTCACTTCGTGGCCCGGGAAATCAACGGTTACACGGCCAGGGACATCGAGGTCGAAGACCCCAAAACCAAGGTCAAGACCGTGGTGGTCAAGGCCGGGCAGCAGTTGCCGAGCTTTGCCTTCCTCCAGGACGATGGCTCCACGACCTGCGGCAACTGGCTTTACTGCGCCTCTTACACCGAGGCCGGAAATATGGCCGCCCGCAGGGGAAAGGCCGATCCTACGGGGCTTATGCTCTACCCCCAATGGTCCTGGTGCTGGCCGGTCAACCGACGGATCATCTACAACCGCGCTTCGGTGAACTGGGAAGGAAAACCCTGGGATCCCAAACGGGCCATTCTCTGGTGGGATGGCACCAAATGGATGGGTGATATTCCGGATGGGCCGCCCCCTCCGGGAGCCATTTATCCCTTCATCATGCTGCCGGAAGGCCATGCCCGTCTCTTCGGACTGGGGATGGCCGAAGGGCCGTTCCCCGAGCACTATGAACCCCTGGAATGCCCCATCGAGAAGAACCTCATGTCTTCCCAGAAGTTCAACCCCACGGCCAGGCTCTTCGGGGAGGCCGGAGTGGGCGTGGGAGCGGACAAGTACCTCTCCTGTGACCCGAGGTTCCCCTTAGTCTGCACAACCTACCGGGTCACGGAACACTGGCAGACCGGGGTCATGACTCGCTGGACCCCCTGGCTGATCGAGCTGGAGCCCCAGATGTTCGTGGAGATGTCCAAGGAACTGGCCAAGGAGAAGGGCATCCTAGGCGGAGACCGGGTGATGGTGAAATCGGCCCGCGGCGAACTCTGGGCCAAAGCGATCATAACCGACCGGTTCAAGCCCTTCAAGATCGCCGGGCAGACGGTTCACCAGGTCGGGATCCCCTGGCATTACGGGTGGCTCACCCCGCCCGATGGAGGGGACAGTGCCAACCTGCTCACTCCCACCATTGGCGATGCCAACACCATGATCCCGGAGTCCAAGGCCTTCATGGTGAACGTGGAAAAGAAAGGGGGGAAGGGAGATGGAAGAAAAAGTCATGCTCGTCGACGTATCCAAGTGCACGGCCTGCCGGGCCTGCCAGGTTTCCTGCAAGCAGTGGAACCGGCTTCCGGCGGAAAAGACCGTGCAGAGGGGCACCCATCAGAACCCCCCGGACCTCAGCTGGGCCACCTGGAACCTGATCCGGTTTACGGAAGTCACCAGCAAAGAAGGGGCGATGAAGTGGCTCTTCCGCCGGGACGCCTGCCTGCACTGCACGGATGCGGGATGCAAGCGGGCCTGCCCGGTGCCGGGGGCCATCTTCAAGACGCCCCAGGGAGCGGTGGTCATCGACCAGAACCTGTGCATCGGCTGCAAGATGTGCGTCAACGCCTGTCCCTTTGAAATTCCCCGGATCAATGCCGAGACCAACCGGGCCTACAAGTGCACCCTCTGCTGGGACCGCACTTCCCGGGGCTTGATCCCGGCTTGCGTCAAGACCTGCGCCATGGGGACTCTCACCTTTGGAAACAAAGACGAGATGATCAGGCGGGCCTATGCCCGGGCCAAGGTCCTGGGCGAGAAAGCCACGGTGTACGGGGATAAATACGTGGATGGAACGCACGTCATCTACGTTCTGCCGGAGAATATCCGCCTGTACGAAAGGCTGAAGATCAACCCCTCGATCCCCCTGTCGGTGATCCTGTGGAAGGATGTGCTAAAACCTCTGACGGCCCTGGCCATCGGGGCTACCCTGGTGGGCACTTTCTTCCATTACATCCTCAAGGGGCCCAAGCGGCCGGAAGAAGGAGGAAACGAACATGGCTAAACCGAAAAACCTGATTCAAGCCTCGACCCCTTTTGAACGGGTGGTCCACTGGGTCCTGGGAGGGAGCTGCCTTTTCCTCTTCCTTACCGGCTTCGGGCTGATGTTCCATTCCCTCTCCTTCATTTCCAGCTTATTCCCCCCCATTCCTTACCTTTCCGTCGGGGGATATGAGACCATGAAGCTGTTCCACAACCTCTGCGGCCTCTTCTTCGGCCTCTCCTTTCTCCCCGCTTTGCTCATCTGGGGGAAGGATACCCTGTTCCTCAACAAAGAGGATATTGAATGGTTCAAAGTCCTGGGGGGATACGTGTGGGAGGTGGAGCAGGTTCCCGAGGCGGGGAAATTCAACGCCGGCCAGAAGGTTTTCTTCATGGCCCTATTCCTCGTCTGGCTCATCATGGTGGGAACGGGGATCTTTATGTGGTTCCCGGTGCTCGGTCCGTTCCTGACCCGCTGGCTCTATGTCCTTCATGTCCTGGGCGTGCTGATTCTGGGATCGTTCCTGGTCATCCATTTTTACCTGGGGACCTACGGCAACCCCGGAACCTTCCAGGTCATGGGTCATGGATACGTGACCAAGGGCTGGTGCAAGAAGCACCGCCCCAACTGGCTGAAGGATGTGGAAGCCGGAAGGCGGTCGATTTGAATGAATCCATCCCTGGGGGCGACCCGACAGATCGCCCCCAGGCGGTTCTTTTGCACGAGCTCATATTAAGAAGGCTTACTTCGAACCCCGGAGTAAGCTTTTTTCTTTTCCTTTGAACCCATCATTCCTTGTTCTGATCCACGTTCATCCGCGCACCCAGAATGATTCCGCATTCCGAATTCCGCATTGTCCATTCGATTCCTTCTGGACAGAATCTCAACCATAGCCTAAAATAAAAACCTAATGGGACACAGATGAACAGATAAACACAGATAAAAATGCCTAAAATTACTTAACTGACTATACGATTATTCGACAGCACCACTAGGCGACTGATGATGGGACATGGATGAACGCGGATTAACACGGATGAACCCTTAAGGATAAATACGAACGTCTGGGGAAGCTGATTTGTGCTTGGAGAGTTGTACAGTGATTCTGATTCGTAACATTTATATCTTTGTGCTCTCTGCGTAATCTGCGAAATCTGCGGATACACTGTTTTAGTTTTTTCTTAAGCAATCAAAAACGTCGAAACCGGGTAACTGCATGGAAAAGCGTCTCCAAAGGCTGCGTCAGGTGCGGGAACGGAAACCTCATTACCGGGAAGTCCTGGATCTTGCGGAGCGAATGTTGATTGAAAAATGCCGGGCCAGGGATCGACGACCTTCACCTTCCTCCCCCATCGACCCGATCAAGGCTAAAAAACATGCGGGTGAAGGGATTCCCTACCTGCGCTTTTCCGAACCCCTCTTCAATTCCTCCCAGGTCGAGGAGGTTTTTTCCTGTCTTCTGCAAAGCTTCCGGGAATTGAATCCGGCCCGCTACCAGTCGTTGAAAAAAGCGACGGAAGCGAAGAATTGGAAGCTGGACCGGGTGTTAGGCCGCCTCGTGCAGAATCAGCTTTCCGAAAAAAACCTGGAAGAAGAACTGGGGCCCGAAGGGAGCCTCCTTTTTTTCTTCCTTGTCCAGTCCCTGAAGCCGGCCCTGGAAAATCTGGCCGAAGAATGGCGGGCCGTTTTAAAGGACTTATCCTGGGATCAAGGGTTCTGTCCCTTCTGCGGCGGATTTCCCGGAATGGGCGAGATCCGGGAAGAAGGAAAGCGATTTCTCCACTGCCTTCTTTGTGGAACGGAATGGGAGTCCCCCCGCATGCAATGCCCTTACTGCCGGAACGGGGATCAGGAACAGCATACCTATTTTCAAGTGGAAGGGGAGGTCGAGAACCGAGTGGACATCTGTCTGGCCTGCCGCCATTACCTGAAGACCGTCGATTCCCGGGAAATGGAAGGCCCGCTGGATTTTGAGGTGGAGGATTATCTCACCCTGCACCTGGATCATCTGGCCCAGGAGGAAGGATACCTCCGGCCGGAGAAGCTGTTCATCGAAACTCGGTAGATGGATTTCCGAATGCGGAATGCGGAATGCGGATTGCGGAATAAAAAGCAACAAAAAATTCAAATAAAATTGTGGATTGTAGGGGCGCGCGGCGCGCGCCCTTTGGATTTCTCCGAACTCATTCAGGGGGTCCCGTGAAAATCTCGGTCGTCAAAAACATCCTCGAGGCCAATCAACGGATCGCCGAGGAAAACCGCCGGCGCTTCTCGCAGAACCGGCTGCTGGTCATCAATCTCATGAGCTCCCCGGGAGCCGGGAAAACCTCCCTCCTGGAAAAGACCATCCTCGCTCTAAAGGATGATTTCCGGATCGGGGTGGTCGAGGGGGATATCCAATCCACTTACGATGCCGAACGGATCGGTCAGACGGGCGCCCCGGTGGTGCAAATTAACACCGGAGGGGCCTGCCATCTGGAAAGCAATATGGTCCAGGAGTCTCTCCGGAATCTGGACCTCGCCCGCCTGGATCTTCTCTTCATCGAAAATGTGGGCAACCTGGTATGCCCGGCCGAGTTCAACCTGGGAGAAGACTTCAAAGCCATGATTCTGAGCG
>JAPLIW010000372.1 GCA_026388915.1 Deltaproteobacteria bacterium | reverse complement strand
CCAGAGAGCCGGCAATGCCCAGAGCCATGCATACTTTTTCTCCGGGCAGCTTGAAGAGCTTGGCCGCAGCGGCCGCTGCCCCCATGGCCCCCAGGATGGCCGTGGGATGCCACCCGTTTTCGAAGAGATGGGGATTCATGCACGCACCCAGCTTGGTCTCTACCTCCAGGCCGATGATGAATGCCTCCAATACCTCTTTCCCGGAGTTCTTGCCTTCTTCGCCAGCCGCCAGGGCCGCGGGAAGGACTGGGACGGTGGGATGGCCCCGCATATTCCGGTTGATATCGTCGTAGTCCAGGGCATGGCCGAAGGTGCCGTTGGCCAGCGCCGCGAGGGAAGGGGAGGTCTTGAACTTCTTCCCCCAGACACTGACCTGCGCGCGACCGCCCGTATCCTTAATATAATCAGTCATGATCCGGGCCATGGGATCCCGCGACCCCGCCAGGGCCACCCCCAGGAGATCCAGGATGACCCTTTTCCCGATTTCCCTTGCCTCCGGGGGAATACCCGTCAAGTCGGTATTCACGATGAATTCAGCCAGCTTCTTGGTTGCTTCCATGGTAGGACCTCACTCAAAAAATTAAATTCCAAGTGCTTTAATGCTGGTGCTTAATCTGCCAGCTTTATGACTCCTTTTTCCTTGAGCCCTTCAATCTTCTCCGTCGAATAGCCCAAGAGGTTCATGAGGACCTCCCGGGTATGTTCTCCCAACATGGGGGGCCGGGTGAAGGTGTCGATCGGAGTCTTTCCCATCTTCAACGGGTTTCCGATGGTCTTGATCTTCTCTTTACCCGGGCCGTCGATCTCGACGACCATCTTCCGGGTCAAGACCTGCGGATCGGAGAGAACCCGGTCCAGGGTATTGATGGGGCCGGCCGGGACCCCGGCTTGGTGAATGGCTTCCAGCCACTCGTCGCCGGTCCGGGTCATCAGGTGAGCTTCCATCATGGGAATCAGAGCGGATTTATTCTCCAGGCGTTTGGTGCGATTGGAAAAGCGGGGGTCCTCGGCCCATTCGGGTTTCCCGATGGCCTTGCAGAGCCTCTGGAAGTGATGGTCCTGGTGGGCTACGATCACAATTTGGATGTCCTTGGTCTTAAAGGCCTGGTAGGGGACCAGGGATTGATGACCGGATCCGATGGGGCCGGGAATATTGCCCGAGTGGAAGTAATACTGGGCAATGTAAGTCAATAGATAGACCTGTCCGTCCAGGAGAGAAACCTCCAGCCGCTGTCCCTCACCCGTCTTCTGCCGGTGGATGATCGCACCCAGGACGCCATGCACTGCCAGAAGGCCCCCCACCAGGTCTCCCAGGGGAATTCCCGCTCTCACGGGAGAACCCCCTGGTTCCCCAGTGATGGACATGCCTCCACTCATGGCCTGGACGATGAGATCGTAGCCCGGGCGGTCGCGATAAGGGCCGTCGTAGCCGTAAGTGGAGATGGAACAGCAGATGATTTTAGGGTTGTATTTCTTGAGGGTCTCGTAATCGGTCTGCAAACGGTCGGTTACCCCCGGCCGATAATTGTCGTAAACCACATCCGCCTTTTTTACCAGATCGTAGAGAACCTGCCGTCCCTCCGGGGACTTGAGGTCGAGGACCACGCTCTTTTTATTGCGGTTGATGGAATAGAAATAGGCGCTGTTCTCCCCGTAAAAATACGGCGGGCCCACCCGTGTTTCATCGCCCGCCAAGGGCTCCACTTTGATGATTTCGGCTCCCATGTCTCCCATCAGCATGGAGCCGGATGGCCCGGCCAGCATCATGCTCAGGTCAATGATCCGGATCCCCTTTAAGGGGCCGCTGCTCTCCTTTTTCCCATCCGCCATATTCGCCCGTTCTCCTCTCCCTTATTATGAGTTTCGAGTTTCGGGTTTTGGCGGCTTGAAGCCTTTAACCCGGAACCCGAAACGCGGAACTCGAAACTGGCTTTAAAGTGCTGCCGGCTGGTGTTCCCCGAAGACCTCCCGCAGGGTGTCACAGATCTCCTGCAGAGTGGCGTAGGCCTTCACGCATTCGATCAGCGTGGGGAACAAGTTGACCTCCTCCCGGGCGGCTTCGACCTTCAGCCTCTTGAGCAGCTCGGCCACCTTCCTGGAATCCCGACTCCTCTTGACCTCTTTCAACTTTTTGATCTGTACTTTTTCCGCGTTCTCCCGCCGCTCCGGGTCGTAGGGATGGGGAACCAGGCGGGTGGTCTGCACCTCCAGTTCTCCCTCTCCCGTGTAGCAGTTGACCCCGATAATGAAGTCTTTCCCCTCTTCCAGTCTCTTCTGGCGTTCGTAGGCGCTCCGGGCCACTTCCCGCTGCAAGTAGCCGCTTTCGATGGCTTTCACCACCCCTCCCATGGACTGGATCCTGTCGAACTCCGCCCAGGCGGAACTCTCGATCTGGTCGGTCAGGGATTCGAGATAATAGGATCCCGCCAGCGGGTCCATGACCTCGGTGAGGCGGGCCTCGTTCTGGAGGATGCGGGCCGCGTCTTCGCTCAGCTGAATGGCTTCCAGGCTCCAGCCCAGGCCTATGGGTTCATCGAAGGGGGGGTTGCAGTTGGGCGGTCCCCCGGACAGGGCGGCGGCGATCCCGCCCACGATGGAGCGGGTCAGGTTGTTGAGAGGGCGCTGGATCGAGCAGTTGACCCGGCCGCAGTGGGCCGTTGAGGCCACGCGGAGCAGCATGGACCGCTCGTTCTTGGCCCCGAATTTTTCCTTGACCACCTTGGCCCACATCCTCCGGGCCGCGCGGTGGAAGGCGATCTCCTTAAAAAAATCCATGGACCCGCCGAAGGCATTGAAGCTAAACCGCGGGGCGAAGTCGTCCACGTCCAATCCCGCGTTCACCCCTTCCTGGAGATAAGCGGCTCCGATGGCCATGCTGAAAGCCAAGTCCTGCTCCCGGGTGGCCCCGGCCTCGCGGATGTGGAACCCGCCCATACTGGTGATGTTCACGTTGGGAAGATGCTTGGCGAAGAAGGTCAGGCTGTCCCGGAACATGCGCATGGCATGGCGGGGGGGGAAGATGTAGGTTCCCCGGGCTATGTATTCCTTCAGGATTTCATTCTGCGGCGTGGCCCGCAGCTTGTCCCAAGAAATGCCCCGTTTGTCCGCCAGGGCCAGGTACATGGCCATGATGATGTTGGCCGGAGCGTTGATGGTGAAGTTGGAGGCGGTGCGGTCGATGTCGTTCTCCCCGGAGAAGGCCTCGAAGATGATCTCCATGTCCCGGAGGGTGTCCACCGCTACCCCCACTTTTCCCACTTCCCCGGCGGCCAGGGGATGGTCCGAGTCGTAGCCGATCTGAGTGGGAAGGTCGAAGGCGATGTTGGGGCCGGCCTTCTGGCCCAGTTTTTTCATGTGCAGATAGTAATCCCGCGTGTCCTCTGAGGAGCCATATCCCGAATAACGGCCGGCGCGGGCCAAGCCGGGGGCCTGGGCAATGGAGCCCGAACCCCTCTCCCCCGTCCGGTAAGGAAAAGTGGGGAAGGTTCCCGCGGTGAAAGGATACTGCCCCGGAAACCCAACCTTCTCCAGGAATTCGAAGCCTTCCCCTGCATCGACGGGAGAGCAAAAACGGGTGGGAGACTCTTTCAGCTTGAACCGCTGGAGCGCCGGCTTGAGGGTCTTCTCCTCCCATTTTTCCTTTTCCTCCCGGATCTTTTTCAGGGAATCATTATGGCTCATGGTAAAAAATCTCCTTTCCAGTTTTGATGAATTCGTAAAAAGTCGGAATTCCATAGAATTCGTCATTCCGACGAACCCCGGATCGGGTCCGGGGCAGGCACCGGAATCCAGGGTTTCCCGTGAAAACGGGAATCCAGATTTTTTTTAATGGTTCCCCGCTTCCGCGGGGACAATGTCTGGACCCCGGCTTTCGCCGGGGTGACGACCCAAGAGACTTCTTACGAGGCCATCAATTTCCCCCCAGGTAGAAAGAATTCCCTCTCCATCACTTAATCACCTTGGCCCCCATCTTGGGGAGGAATTCCTTATACCATGCATATTCAGCGGCTACACCTTTTTCCATCGCCTTGCCGTCCTTGAAGTCGTAGGGAAGGTCCAGATGCTTGAGCAGTTTCTGGAATTCTTCCCCGCCGGTTACTTTCTTAACGGCGGTTAAGAGCTTCTGGTAGACGGGTTCCGGGAGTTCTTTGGGTGCGACCAGGATATAGCCCAGGGCCGGAGCATCCGGGCAGCCCAGCTCTTTTAGAATGGGAAGGTTCGGATAATCAGGGTCCCGTTTTTCCGCGTTGTAAATCATGAGCATGCGGAAGACCCCCTGTTTGAGGTACTGCATATGCTGCCCCGATCCGGCGACAAAATCCGTGTGCTTGCCCAGGAGCGCGGTGTTGGCCGGGGCCCCGCCCTTGTAGGGCACGTGCTTGAGGTTCAACCCCTTGCACTGGGAGAACAGCTCCACGGCCATGTGCTGCTGGGTGTAGGTCCCGGAGGACCCGTAGGAGAGCCCCGGCTTGGCCTTGGCGTAGGCGATGAAATCGTCGATGGTCTTGAGCGGAGAATCATTCAGGACACAGAGGCCGCCGATGTAGCGGCTGTACTGGGCGATCAGGGTAAAATCCTTGAAGGGGTCGTAGGACACTTTGAAAATCTGCGGCCGGACGGTAATGACTCCCGTGGAGACGACTCCCAGGGTATACCCGTCGGGCTTCTTGCTGGCCACCAGGCCGGCCGCCACCGTGGCTCCGCCCCCGGCCTTGTTTTCCACCACCACCGGGACGCCGAGGACTTTATCCAGGCCAGCGGCCAGTCCTCGGGCGGTCAGGTCGGTGGTGGCCCCGGCCTCGTACCCGCAGTAGACGGTAATGGGCCTGGACGGATAATCCTGAGCCGGGGCCGGGCAGGGCAGGATCAGGGCTAAGAATGAAGTCAGGAATGCGAAAATAAAGAATCGGGAAAAAGAGTCGCGCTGCATTTTCATTTTGACCTCCCCCCAGACTGTTTGGAATTTTCTTTCCTTCCCCCTGTTTACCATTGTATCCGTTCTTCGACTTTCAGATCAAGTTTGATGAACTCGTAAAAAGCCATTTTGATCGTCACCCCGGCGAAAGCCGGGGTCCAGACGTCGTCCCTGCGAAAGCAGGGAACCATTTAAGAAATTGGATTCCTGTTTTCACAGGAAGCCCTGGATTCCGGCGCCTGCCCCGGACCCGATCCGGGGTTCGCCGGAATGACGCGTTCTATAAAATTTCGGCCCTCCTGTTCAAGCCCGGCTGGAGACCTCGATCCTTGTCCGCCCCGCACCCGCTTCACTCGTCTTTCTCCGCCTCCGCCACAATGGTTTCCCTCTTCTTGCGGATCATGGGAAGAAGGGAGGAGAGCAGGAGGACGGCCGCCACGATCAGGCAGCCGGCGGAGATGGGGCGGCTCATGAAAATGACGAAGCTGCCGTCGGAGAGGATCAGGGACTGCCTCAGGGCATTTTCCAGCATAGGGGCTAGAACGTAAGCCAGGACCAACGGGGCCGGCTCGTACTCGAACTTGCGCATGAAGTAGCCCACCACGCCGAAGATGAACATAAGCGCCACGTCGACCGCGCTGTTGTTGATCACGTAGGCCCCGATAAGGCAGACGAAGAGAATCAGCGGAAAGAGAAGAGAGTAGGGGACCCGCAGGAGCTGGACCCAAAGTCCGATCAAGGGCAGATTCAGGACAAGGAGCATGATATTGCCCAAATACATGCTGGTAATGACCCCCCAAAAGAGCTGCGGGTGCTCCTTCACCAGCATGGGCCCGGGAGTGATGTTGTGGATCATCAGGGCCCCCAGGAGAATGGCCATGACCACGTTGGCCGGAATGCCCAGGGTCAAGAGGGGGATGAAAGCCCCCTGGGCCGCGGCGTTGTTGGCCGACTCGGGGGCGGCCACTCCCTCAATCGCTCCCTTGCCGAACTCCTGGGGATGCTTGGAGATCCGCTTCTCCACCGCATAGGAAACGAAGGAAGAAAGGACCGCTCCGCCGCCAGGTAAAATGCCCAGAAAAAAGCCGAGGACCGTGCCCCGAAGAATGGGTAGGGTCGAACGCCTCCAATCCTCCAGGTTGGGAAACAAGTTCCTGACCTTGGTGGTCAGGAGTTCCTGCTTGATCTTCTTTTCCACGTTCAGCAGGATTTCGGATATGCCAAAGAGGCCCATGGCCAGGGGGGCGAGTCCCACGCCGTCGAGCAGTTCCGGGATGTTGAAAGTGAACCGGGGCATTCCGGTCATGGTGTCCAGCCCGATGGTCCCCATGACGATTCCCACCCCGGCCATCATCAGGGCCTTGACCATCGACTTCTGGGCCAGGTAGGTAAGAATTACGAAGCCCAAAAGCATCAGGGAAAAATACTCGGGGGGGCCGAATCGAAGAGCCACGGAGACGAGGGGGGGGGCCAGAAGCTGCAAGCCGATGACCGCGAGCGTCCCGGCGATAAAGGACCCGAAGGCGGCGATTCCCAGGGCCGGCCCGGCCCGGCCCTTCAAGGCCATTTGGTAGCCGTCCAGGCAGGTGATCACCGAGGCCGCCTCTCCCGGAATATTGACCAGAATGGAAGTGGTCGAGCCTCCGTATTGGGCCCCGTAGTAAATTCCAGCCAGCATGATGATGGCGGTGGTGGGAGCGATCCCATAGGTCACCGGCAGGAGGATGGCCATGGTTCCCACCGGGCCGATTCCGGGAAGAACGCCGATCAGGGTTCCGATGAAAACCCCCAGGAAGCAGAACATGAGGTTGGTCGGCTGCAAGGCAACGGTGAAACCGGCGATGAAGTTGCCGAAGAATTCCATGGGAAGATGACCCTTTCCGGACTAGATGCCGAAGATTCCTCTGGGCAGAGTGGATTTGAGAAAAACATTGAAGAGCAAATAGGTGACCCCCAGGGTGAGGACGGGGATGAGGATGGCCTTACCCCAGGAAAGCCTTTCCACATACCGGAAGATTAGGAAGAGGAGCAGAAAGCTGGTAATAAAAAAGCCCAGCCGCTCCAAAAGGAGAATGAAGCCCAGAGTGAGGAAGCCGATGGTCAGGGGTCGGTGCCAATTCACCCCGACCCAGTGGTCTTTAAGGTTCAGGGGGAGGCCCCTCCAGCGGATAAGGGACTGGAGGAAAATGATGGCGGCCACCAAGCTGATGAAGCCCCCGGCCAGAAAAGAAAGAAACCCCGAGCCCGGTTCCCGCAAGGTTCCCAGTCCCAGTTGCACCGATCCGTAGAGAGTGACCAGCCCCAGGGCCAACCAGAAGAGACTGCTCACCCGGTCCGTGTTCAAAGGCTCTTTCCTCCTTCCGGAAGCTTAAGCGTTAAGGCTGCGAGGCATGAAAGGAATAACAGAGTGACGATTTAAAAAATTCTCTGAAATTCGCTTTTACTCCGAACTCTGTACGGGCGACCCGGTGGGTCGCCCCTACGAACTGATTCCCTACTTACCTTTAAACACCGGCTTGCGCTTTTCCTTGAAGGCCCGCTGGCCCTCCTTGATGTCTTCGCTGTTGAATGCCTGGAGTCGCAAAGCCTCGATTTCCTCGGTATCCTTGGGGTCCAGTTTCTGAGAAAGGAAGATCTTGTTGAAGATAACCTTCATCCCCTTCAGAGAAAGGGGGGCGTTTTCGGAGATTTCCCGCGCCATCTCGTAGGTAAAGGAAGCGAGTTGATCCTGGGGAAGAACGTAGTGGACCATGCCCATCTCCTGGGCTTTGGGGGCGGCGTAGCTGCGTCCGGTGAGAAAGATCTCCTTGGCATTGGCCACCCCGACGGTGTTGATCATCCGCAGGATTCCGTCAGGCTGGTAGATGATCCCCAGCTTGGCCGGGGGCAGTCCCATCCGGGCGTTTTCCGCGGCGATCCGCAAGTCGCAGGTCATGGCCAGGTCGCACGCCGCCCCGAAGGCATGGCCGTTGATCATAGCGATAACCGGGAAGGGAAAGCCTAGGAGGGCCTTCAGGGCGCTCTGAAAGGGGCTTTGGCTTTTCAGGGCAGCAGTTTGTTCCGGGGTCCGGTTGGTAGGGATATCAGAAATGTCGTAGCCGGAGGAGAAGGCCTTATCCCCGGCCCCCCGAATCACCACACACCGCACTTCGCCTTCTTCCCGGATCCGGCCCAAGGTGTCGACCATTTGAGAAAGCATACGGATGTTGAGGGCG
>JAPLIW010000008.1 GCA_026388915.1 Deltaproteobacteria bacterium | reverse complement strand
AATTAATCAATTCAAAATCCCTTTCAAGACGTACCATATAGAATCCGTCCTTACTCCCTGAGAACGATATTTTTCCTAATCCAAAGCCCCTGCAAAGGGGCTTTTCCATGTCTACGAAAATATTCTAAATTATTTAAAATAATCAGTCGATATTCTCTTCAGCAGAAGTTTTAAGATACTTCTATCCAAATAGGAGGGATAATAAAGGTGGAGAGGAATATTCGAGCAGACGTTATAGCGGCAGGGCTATTCAAATACATGCAAGGTGAATCAGGAATGGATAGACTGTTAAACACCGATTTTCGCAGAGCTTTAACCGTCACCTAAATATAACATAGGGGTTGGCGGGTTTCATTCAAAATGGAGCGCCAACTCGGCATGGTTAAAGCCGGGAAGTGTGCGGGGAAATTGCTGCCAGGGGACGGCCCGAAGAATGGGGTTATGAGCCCGGCGAGGGTAGAAGAGATGCACTTTACCCTGGCTGACCTCAAGGGTTCCCTTGCCTTGAATAAAATGACGGTAAAGGGTAGGGGCATCGCATTCTTCAAAACCCCGCAAATGGCGGGCTAACATGGTATAGAGGGTATCCGCCATCATGGTCATCAGGACATCAAAATGGATCTTGATCAGGATCGGCGAAGATAAGGCATTGAGATGGAAGAATTTAACGGCCTCGGCAATGCCATTCTCGACCCGCCATCGCCGGGCGTAGTTAGCGACCAGGAGTTCCAGGGGGGAGTCGTTGTCATTGGTAATCAGGAAAGCAGGTTTGTCATGACCGTTCTCCCGGACGACGATCTGTCGAACCATTCCTTCGTAATGGCGCAAAGAGACTTGGGATTCATGGACCAAGGGGTTGGGGAATTTTCGTTTGGGATGAGGGATATGGATTCGTTTCCACGGGGTCATCTGATCGACTTGATGGATTAAGTTTTCCCCTCGTCGTCGCAAGGTGAGGAATTTGATGTTTTGCTGGTTGAGTTTAGAGAGTTGGGCATAGCCGGTAAACTTGGAATCGAACACCAAGGTGGGTTTGACCCCGCGATGGACATTTTTCCAGAAAGAGAGAAAGGCAAAGACCTGATCATTGGCTTCGGAGCGACGGATGTCGGCGGCGGTATAGAGCATCAGTTTGGTCTCGGCGTCTTGGGCAAAGAGGGTGAGAGCGCCTTTCATGGTTTTGCCTCGCGCCCCGGCCCAGTGTTCTTCCAAGACGGATTCTTCGCCATAATGGGGAACCGTGTGGAAATCGAGGTTGATGATCTTCCCGTCGTAGAGTCTGAGACGATTGCCTTGTTTAATGAAAGCTTCCTGAAGCCGGAGAAGATGCACCTCATCCAGAGAGTAGGAATAGGTGGATAAGGCTGTGCACTTGGGGATAACATTGAGGCCGGCGAAGGGGCCCAGGCCCGGATCGAAGGCGTGATCGCCCACATGGGCATACCGTTCCATTCCCAGCAGTTTAAGGGCCAAAAAGGAGAGCAAATAGCTTTTGGCGGGAATGATCTGGCTTCCCGGCAGTCCCGCAGACTGAAGGATGGGGTCCAGGTCGAACTGCGCCAGAAACGGCGCGAAGAGGTAGAGGCCGGCGCAAGAAGAAATGAGTCGTTGGCCCTCCAGGTCCTGAGCGGTGATGGTTTGGGATTTTTCGGGGATATGGGCGCCCTTGACGGTCATCTTCATTCTCAGCCGGGCTCTGCGGGGGAGTTTGGGGAAACCTTCTTCCCGCAGGACGCGCTCCACGGTACGTACCGAGATCTCCGTGCCCTCGTCGGAAAGGCATTCGACGATATCGCCCGAGGAGAGTTGATGAGTCCGATAGGTTTTGATTTTTTGCCGGGTGGCCGCGTCGATGCGCCGGCGGGCGGTAAGGCCTTCGGGGACGGGTTCGGAGAAATCCAGTTTGCCGGAGGTGAAGAGGTGGCGGAGCAAGCGGACATAGGGAGGAGAGTAATGGAATCGTTGGGCGACGATACGGGCTGGGAGGCGGTCGACAAAAGAAGCGCGCAAGGCCTCATAGCGTCGTTGCCAATCGGGAGTGGGGTGGGTAAAAAAGGTGGCATCTTTCATGATGCCTATTATGTTATATGACGCTTATAATGTCAAGTAAAAAATATTAAAACATTGAAAGGTGGGAACGACAAAATACTGCTTCTACTAAAAATATGGAGAATAAACGATTTTTAGGGCTTTTTTGTCAGGGGGGATAAATCAAAGGATCGTATTCGGGAGAGGAGGGGTTGTTTTAAGGTTAATTTATGGATCTTTTATACGCCAAATCATATAACAAAATACTTACCCCTGAGTGCGTAGGAGCCTTTATTTACTGGTATCCGGCTTACTGATTCAGAGAAAAATGTTATATCTTATGCGCTCTGCGAAAATCGGTGTTAAGTAATAAAGGGAGCGGTCGGTATTGAAGACAATTCCCCAGAGCCGGGCGGGTTCCATTTTCAACCCCAGGGACCCCCCGAACACTCGATCGGGCATATGGATGATGAAGAGCGGAAACATGATCTGGGCCGCGATCGTCGTGATGGCCAGGTAAAACCCCTTG
>JAPLIW010000477.1 GCA_026388915.1 Deltaproteobacteria bacterium | reverse complement strand
GCTCCATTGGAATAGAACTTTCCGGTTGCCCGGCGGACTTTCTCGTCATGGGACTCGGGAGAAGTCTCAAAATTGAAGTTGGGAAAGGCCTCCGCCACCATCTGGAAATAGGACTCCGGAGCGGGAGTAAATAATTCCAGGACCACTTGATTTTTCGGCCGCACCGGCTTGATTCGGGACAGGAGACGCCGAGCATACTCCTCCCCCCCCTGCCTCAGGTCCCCGACCACAAAGATGGGCGCGTTCGTGTACCTGGAGATGGCCAGGATGTCGTCGGCCACTTTTTCCGGGTTGCGGTAGGCGCAACGGTCCCGGCAGTAAAAATGACTCAGGCCGAAATTCGATCCCCCGCAGAAGACGCAGTTGTGGGTGCACCCCCGGACGGTCATGACCGCGGTGATGGGATATTCCCACCAGTCGTGGATGGGGATCAGGGACTTCAGGTCCAGGTACCTGACCACCGAGCGGAAGAGGTTGGGGTAGTTGTTGGAATACTCGTCCAGATCGGGAAGGATGTGAGTTAAAGGATTGACGCGGATTTCTTTCTTCTCCTCCCTCCAGGTCAGGTTGGGAATCGCCTCCAAAGATTTTTTCCCCCGCAAAGCGACCATCAGCCGGCGGAGCGGTTCTTCCGCAGAATCCCCCCGAATCACATAATCAACCTGGGGGTAACGGATCAGTTCCTCGTGGAAGTAGGACGCGGAATATCCGCCGAATACGACCGGAATTTCGGGGTGATGCTTTTTGCACAGGGCGGCTACCTCCAGAGACCCATGGGCATGGGGAAGCCAATGGAGGTCGATGCCGAACATCTGGGGTTTCAGTTTCGCGATGAGCTTCTCCGCATCGAAATTCCTTCCCCGCAGCATCCGGAAGGCCAGGTTGATGATCCGAACCCGAATCCCATTCCTTTCCAGGTGCTCGGCGATGGAGGAAAACCCCACGGGATACATCTCAAAAATGGGAGTGGAAGGAACCAGATCGCTGATGGGCCCGAAGAGGATCGGCAGCTTGCGGAAATCGTAAACTGAAGGAGCGTGCAGGAGAACCAAATCGGGTTTGGCTAACATGACAAATCAGAAGAACCTTTCGAGAAATAGAAGTCAGCGGTCAGGGTTCAGCAGTCGGCAAGAGAACTTCAAAAGGCCCGTGCCCGTCGTTGAAAGCTGAACACTTTTAAAATAACAGATAAAAGGCCATAATGCCATGTCCCGGTTCATCCCAGGGGCTTGGGTATTGCTGTGTGAATGCAGCCCACCAGGCGGCCATCGACCTCCAGAGGAGACACGGTGACCAGAAGAGGCTTTCCGTAGGGCCTGGCTTCGTAGGAAATAGGCTCTCGTCTGCCATTCTTAAATTCTTCGATCATCCCATCGATGCGGGCGTTGCTCTCGGGCTTCTGGTGGCAGAGGCGGATGTCCTTTCCCAGGAGGTCGGGTTTGCGGTTGATGACCCGGGGGCTGTATTCGTTGTAGTAGAGCATGATCCCCTGCAAATCGAAGATCGTGACGGCCATGGGAATTTTGTCCAGGATCTGGGGAATCCATTTGGGGTCGAAATGATGAATATGCACAGCCATCTTTTCTCCTTCTTTTCCTGGTTCGCTTTCTCCTTAAACCAGTCAACGATTCAGCGAATCAACCCTTCTTATGAATCTCCCGCCCGCCAAAAACTGGCTTGCGCTTCTCCCCGAAGGCCCGCAATCCCTCTTTCCCGTCCGCATGGGCTCCGCAACTGCAGATTCCCGTTCGCTCCTTCTCCAGCTGCGCTTCAAAGGGAGTATGGAAGGAATCGGTCAGCAGTTCCTTGGACCACCCGAAGGAATGGAGGGACCCCCGGGCCAGCTGGCGGGCCATTTTGATTCCTTCTTCCATTGCCAACCCATCCTCCGTCACCCGGGTCACCAATCCCCAGGCTAAAGCCTGGTCGGAAGAAATCGGCGGGTCGAAAGCCGCAATCTCCAGGGCCCGGGCGAAACCCACCAGACGGGGGAGCGTAAAGCTTCCCCCGCCGTCGAGGCAAAGCCCGGCCGAGGTATAAGCCTGACGCAGGGTGGCCGATCGGGCCATGACCCGGAAATCGCAGGCCAGGGCCAGGGAGAACCCGCCGCCCGCGGCAATCCCGTTGATCACCGCGATTACGGGCTTCTTCATCCGCCGAATCTCCAGGATGGCCAGGTGAAACCGGGCGGCCAACTCATGAAACCCAGCCGATGGCCCGCGGGGAAAGTTGGAAGCCCACTTTAGGTCTCCCCCGGCGCAGAAAGCCTTCCCTTCACCGGAGATCACGACCGCCCGCGCCGCATCATCCACGGAAAGAGTGATCAGGCATTCGGAAAATTGCCGGACCATATCGAGGTCGAAGGCGTTGAAGGCCTGCGGCCGGTATAGAAATACCTTGGCCACTTCATCCTCTTTAATTACCCTGACGAGTTCGGACATGTTTTCTCCCTTCAGGACGAGCCCTGATTTTTCTATCCCTTTAAAATTTCTTCTTGCCCTTTTTTTCCAGAAAAGCGCGGGTGGCCTCCTTGAAGTCCTGCGATTTGGTTGAATCGACCATCGGGAACGCCGGGTCCTTCACCAGGAATAGATTGGGGTCCTGCGCACAGTCGGCGATGACCCTCTTGGTCTGCTTGATGGAAGAAGCGGAATTTTTGAGAATCCGGGAAAGGATGGCATCCGCCCTCTCGAAGATTCCTTCCGGGGGGCTTAATTCTTCCACCAACCCGATCTGGAATGCTGTCTCGGCGTCGACCTGATCTCCGGTAAAGACCATCTTCCTGGCCCAGGCAGGACCTACGGCGCGCACCAGCCTGGTAAAATATTCATAACTCTCGACAAGCCCAAGCTTTGCTGAAGGAACCCCGAGCTTAGCATCGGTGGCTGCAATTCTGAAATCGCAGCATAAGGCCAGCTCCAGGCCGGTACCGAGGGCGTATTTCTCTATGATGGCCACCGTTGGGATGGGAAAATTTTCCAGAAGGGCGAAAGTCCTTTCCCGCAGCCCGTGAAATTTCCGGACCCCCCCCTCGTCCAGGCTGGACAGCTCGCGGATATCGGCCCCGGAGGCGAAGCATCCCCCCTGCCCGAAGAGAATCAGAGCCTTGACGGCCGGGTCGAATTGGTGCTGTTTCAGCCCCTGTTCCAGCTCCCGGAGGACGGCGCTGTTGATGGCATTGAGGGCCGACGTTCGATTCAGGGAAACTCTCAGCGTATTCTCTTTCCTCTCGAATAAAACGAGGGCCATCGATTTCACCTTTCCCCTTTGCAGTATTAACGTGCAAAATCGCTAAATTTTGCCGAGAAGTCTAAATTTGCAAATGAATCTCTGAAATCCCCCCCAACCCCATTTTAGAAAAGGGGGGGGAGGGGGGATTTCTGGGAGTCGCGAGGTCGGAGGCAACCATTTTCTTTTTGATTGCGCCTCTGCCGCGCTCTGAAATATTCGTCTAACCTTGATGGTCTCGTAAAAAGTCTCTTAAAGCGTCACCCCGGCGAAAGCCGGGGTCCAGAACATCTTGAAATAACTGGATTCCGGCTTTCGCCGGAATGACGAATTTTATGGAATTTCGACTTTTTACGAGATCATCAACCTTCGTCTCCTGAATTCTCATCCGGAATACGATCTTCCCAAACCTTCTTCTCATCGATGACATGGGTGACTTTCCACCCTCGCTCCTGCAGGCTGCGGCCGATGAACCGGCGATGGCAGCGCCAGGGAAGGCGCTCGGCGCAAAGGATGGCGGCGCGGCAGCGGGAAGACATTCGTTCTAAGAGTTCCATTCCCGCAAGGTAGGGAAGGGTCTGGGTATAGGCCTCGTATCCCCCCTTGCGGTATCCCCCCAGCTCCTTTCCCAGGAAGTAGTACCCGAAACCGGCCTCGGCCAGAGAAGGGTTCATTGATTCTTGCTTAAAGTGGACGAATTTGCTGGTCGGGAAACTGCGCACGTCGATCACCATTTCGATCCCGTACGCCCGCAAGAGACGGATGAACTCCTCCCATCTCCGGTTACTGGTGCCCAGGGAAAAAATGCTCTTCTCTACCGAAATCATTCTTTTCACCCTTCGTCATACTCAAAAAGGTGCTGCGCACTGACTTCCAGGTCGCAAGCCTCAGGTCCTTGTCTTTCTTTGCCCTTAGCCTTAACCTCAACCTTAACCTTGACCTTAACCTTGACCTTGACCTTACCCTCGACCTCGCTCTTTGGACTATGCCTCTCTTTATCACGTTCCTCCCGCCGAGGCAATATTTGAATAGAAAATTCCGAGGGTTAGTGGTATATCTATTACTTGAAATTATAGGTTTATTGTCCCTTTGCCGAAAAGGAGGATGAGAGCCCCGAGGTCTCTGGGGTATCACCATGGGTTCTCCGATTACCGCCCCAAAAAGAATTTTCCCGGAAGAGAAGGTAGATTTTTTCGAGTCCATCGGCCGATGGGTGAGAGGAAAGGTGATGGTTTTTCTCAACCTTTCCACTCTTCTCTACATGGCTTTTCGGGAGCTCATAACCGAGAGAAAGAAGGGGTTCTCGCTGGTCTTCGAAATCACCCTGCGCCAGGTCTATTTTACCGCGGTTCAAGCCCTGAAAGTCGTGGCGGTCATTTCCCTGGCCCTGGGAACCGTAATCATCGTGCAGATCGGGACCCAGCTCTCTTTTCTGGGGGGGGGAATTGAGTTTATTGTTCCCATCCTGGTCCTGGTCCTGTTTCGCGAATTGGGGCCTTTGCTCACGGCGATTATCGTCATCGGACGCTCGGGCACGGCCATTGCCACGGAACTGGGGAATATTGTCATCGCCCATGAACTGGAGGCCATCGAGGTGATGGGCATCAACCCGGTCTATTTTATCGTGACCCCCCGGATCATCGGGGTGACCGTTGCGGTGATCTGCCTGACCATTATTTTCATCACCGTCGGACTGCTGGGAGGTTTCTGGGTATCCAAGCTGATTCTGCCCATCACCTTCCAGGCTTTTCTGCGGGAACTGGGGGTTGCTCTCACCGCCCACGACCTGATCTTTGCTTTCCTCAAAAGCCTCATTTTCGGGCTCTTGATTGCTTTAACCTGCACCTATTACGGGCTCACGGTGGGTTACTCGCTCATCGAGGTTCCTCAGGCGGCGACCCGGGGAGTGGTGAGTGCCATGTTGTTCTGTTTTGCGACCAATGCTCTGCTGACGGTACTCTTTTATCTGTAAGA
>JAPLIW010000091.1 GCA_026388915.1 Deltaproteobacteria bacterium | reverse complement strand
CTGGCCAAGTTTGCCCTCGGCTTCGGCCCTCCGGAGTATTTCAGCCTCCTCCTCTGCGGGCTGGTGGTTCTCGGGTACATGACCGGAGGGTCGGTGATCAAGAATCTGTCCATGATCGTCCTGGGCCTGCTCTTCGGGATGATCGGCATCGATCAGATGACGGGCTACTTCCGATTTTCTTACGGCCTCGTTGCCCTGGGGGATGGAATCGGCATCGTACCGGTTGCCGTCGGACTCTTCGGGATCTCCGAGATTCTGGCCACGGCCGGGCAGACGAAAAGACCGGAGGTGATCAAACCCCGGTTCCGGGACCTCTTCCCTTCGCGTGAGGAATTGAGGGATTCCGTAGGGCCCATCGGCCGGGGAACGGTCATGGGATTTTTGATCGGCATCATTCCCGGTTCGGCCCACATCATTTCCACTTTTGTCTCCTATGCGGTGGAGCGCAGGATTTCCAAGCACCCGGAACGATTTGGGAAGGGCGCCATTGAAGGGGTGGCCGGGCCGGAATCGGCCAACAACGCGGCCAGCGAGGGAGCTCTCGTTCCCATGCTGGCCCTGGGAGTGCCGACGGGCCCCATCCCGGCCGTTCTCCTGGCCGCCCTCATGGTTCACGGGATCAACCCGGGGCCGCTGTTCATTAAGGAACAGCCGGTGATCTTCTGGGGCTTGATTGCCAGCATGTATGTAGGGAATCTGGTGCTTCTCCTGTTGAACCTTCCCCTGGTGAGTATCTTTGTCAACTTTTTGCGGGTTCCCTATAAAATCCTGTATCCCACCATCCTGATGTTTTGCGTGGTGGGGGTCTATGCCGTGAACTCCAGCCTCGTGGATGTGGGCATCATGAGTATCATGGGGCTGCTGGGGTATGTCTTGCGAAAGATGGACTTCGAGACGGCGCCGATGGTGCTGGGAGTGGTCCTGGCTCCCATCATCGAGGTGAGTTTCCGACAGGCACTGGCCATGTCCAACGGGGAATATTCGATTTTCGTTCAAAGGCCAATCTCGGCCGTCTTTCTCGGGGGAGCAGTGGTCATGATTCTTCTGGCCCTGAAGCCTTTGATCATGAAGAAGAAAGACTGGCGGGAGCGCCTGACGGAAG
This sequence comes from Deltaproteobacteria bacterium, assembly GCA_026388915.1. Lineage (GTDB taxonomy): Bacteria > Desulfobacterota > SM23-61 > SM23-61 > SM23-61 > SM23-61. Next base: position 1,366 of record JAPLIW010000091.1, on the reverse strand, counting down.
CGGAGAAGAGCAATTGACGGCATAAAGAATAGCCAGGGAAAAGGATAAACCAAAGAGGAGGAAAATGATGAAAAAATCAAAAGCTAATTTATTACTGGTGATCGCCGCTTGTGTGGGAATGATCGGCCTGTTTTCGGGAACAGCCCGGGCGGATGAGCCTTATCCCACCCGCCCGATCCAGATCTTCGTTCCCTTTCCGCCCGGCGGGGTTGCCGACCTGGTGGCCAGGCCGTTTGCCGCGGCCCTGGAAAAGCACCTCAAGCAACCGGTGGTGGTGGTCAATAAAACCGGGGCGGGAGGAGCCGTGGGCATGCAGGCCGCGGCGGTGGCCAAACCGGACGGCTACACCCTGATGATTGCCCTTTCGAGCATCTCCGTCATGCCCGAAGTGGACGCCCTTTTCGGGCGGCCTTCGACCTACAAGCTGAAAGATTTCGCGCCCATCGCCCTTTTGACCACGGACCCGACGATCTTCGTGATCAAAAAGGAAGCCCCATGGAAAGCCGTCGCGGATTTCGTGGCCGACGCCAAGAAGCGTCCCAATGAGATCAAGTACGCATCTTCGGGAGTTTATGGCACCATGCACGTGGCCATGGAGATGCTCGCCCAGGCCGCGGGCATTAAACTCCGCCATATCCCCACGGCCGGAGGAGGGCCCGCATTGACAGCCCTTCTGGGTGGACATGTGGATACAATCTCCGGGGGACCCAATGTTTCCATCCCCCACATCAAGGCGGGAACCCTGCGCGTATTGGCCGGTTGGGGAAATAAGCGCCTGGCCTCCCTGCCGGATGTGCCCACGCTCATCGAGTTGGGGTACAAGGAGGTGGAGTTTTACATCTGGTCCGGATTCTTTGCGCCCGCGGCCACACCCGCGTCGGCCGTCAAGGTATTGCGCGAAGGAGCGCGCATAGCCGCGGCTTCCCCGGAATTCAAATCGGCCATGGAGAAGATGGACACGCCCATCCAGTACCTGGATGCCCCGGATTTCCAGAAATTCTGGGACCAGGACGCCGAGAGGTTGAGAAAAGCGGTCCGCAATATCGGCAAAGTGCAGTGATACTAATGAAAACGCAATAAATAAATGGGCATATTCCCCCCCACCCTTACCCTCCCCCTCGAGGGGGGAGGGTAGGGAGGTGGAGAAATAGCCATGCCCTTCGGGTTTGAAATGACATGTAAAGAAATTAATTGCATTTGTATTGGACACGGAGACGCGATACCACGTCAGTATTTAAAGGGGGGAGTTGAATGCAGCGAGTGGGTTTTATCGGGATCGGCCTCATGGGATCCCAGATGTCCCGGAGGATCCTGGAGGCCAAATATCCGCTGACCGTCTGGAATCGGAAGAAAGAGAAGGCCGGCG
>JAPLIW010000870.1 GCA_026388915.1 Deltaproteobacteria bacterium | reverse complement strand
CTCCCTCTTCACGAAGTCCAGGAAATCCGCGTACCACACCCTTTCTTGATCATCGGCTTTGAGTTTCCCCTTGCCCTTGGTCTCGAAGAAATCGATGGTCTTGAGCATGATATCGCGCGACTTCTTGTCCGGGTAGTACCGATTATGCTTCTTGGGGTTAAGCAGGATCATGTCTGCCCTCCTTTCGGATTACGGGAAAATCACCCTATTGAGCCGACGATACCGAAAGCCACCTGGTTATGTCAACAGGATTAGCCGTCATGGGGAAGGCTTTTTCTCCGAAACACCCGCCTTCCTCCCATAAGGAATTCTCAGCCGGTTCATGCGGTTCCGAAGAGTGCTGGGATTGATTCCGAGCACCTCGGCGGCTCCGCCTTTCCCATGAATTTTCCCCTTGGCCATCTCCAACACGCGGCTGATGTGCCGGGACACGATCTCATCAAGTTTGAGCGGGATTTCCTGAGTGTCGTCGGGGATGAATGAGGTCACGTTGGTTTTTCCCCCGGTCAAATCATCGAAAGTAAGGGGCCCTCCTTTGCTCACAATCAGCGCCCGCTCGATCACATTTTCCATCTCCCTCACATTCCCCAGCCAAGGATAAGCAACCAGCCGGTCGATTACCCAATGCGCAAGCGGAGAGGGCTCGGGCAGTTTCAGCTTCCGGGATTTGCGGTGCAAAAAATACGGAAGCGGCCTGGGCCTTCGCTTAACCCAAGTCCTCAAAGATTTCGGTTTAGTCGGTCACTCGGTATGGGTCGAAGAAGATCAGGATCGATCGATATCTTGATTTATGATTTTTATGGGGATAAAATAATCTTAATTCAACGAGTTATAAGGGGGGGGAAAGGAGGTTTTATGTACTGCAGAAATTGCGGCCAGCCGGTAGATGACAAGGCCATCGCCTGTCCCAAATGCGGGGTACCTCCATCCATGGAGAAGAAATTCTGTTCTAACTGTGGAACCCCCACCGAGCCGAACCAAATCCTCTGCGTCAAATGCGGCGTCAGCCTGGCAAAAAGAAGCGCGGGCCTCGGCGGAAAAAACAAGATCGTCGCCGGCGTTCTGGGAATCCTTCTGGGATGGCTCGGTATTCACAAATTCTATCTGGGTTATACGAAGCAAGGCCTCATCATGCTCCTGGTATCCATCCTCACGTCCTGGACCTGGATCGGGCCAGGCCTTATCGGGACCATCGGACTAATCGAAGGGATTATGTACCTGGTGAAATCGGACGAGGATTTCTATGCCACCTATGTCCAGGGCAAGAAAAAATGGTTTTGAGAGAAACGCTTCTCCCCCTTCAAGTCCACTTTTCCCCTACGCTGGGTCCCGTCCCGGCTTTTCCCCTTTCCTTTTTCTACCCTACAATTGACAAATAAGGCCTCCTGGGGTACCTTAAGCATAAAATCAAATCGAGGTGATTCAATGAAGATCAAGGACCGCTCTTTCTACGGAAAAGTCGCCTGGGTGACAGGTTCTTCCCGCGGCATCGGACGGGTGATTGCCGCACACATGGCCAGCCTCGGGGCCTCGGTGGCCGTACACGGTACGGGCCCCTTTTCCTCCCGCGCTTTTAACGAAGCGGAATCCCTGGAGGCGGTGGCTCAAGCCATCTCCGCCGAACATGGAACCAAGGTGCTCCCGGTCCATGGGGATCTGACCGATGAAAAGACAGTTAAGTCACTTGCTAGTCAGATCCGGACTCAATTGGGACCTATCGACTTCCTGGTGAACACTGCCGGGGGGGATATCGGGTCAGCGGGGACTTTGGGACCTGGCGGCGGCAAGCCTCAAAATAACGACGCCCTTTTCATCTCCCTCGAAGACCTCCGCACCGTGCTAGATCGGAATCTGATGACCTGCATCCTCGTATGCCGCGAAGTCGCTCCGGAAATGATGCAGCGAAAGTCGGGAAGCATTGTCAATTTCGGCAGTGACGACGGACTCTGGGGAAGGGAGAAGTCAGCCATTTACGCCACGGCAAAAGCCGCCGTCCATGAATATACCCGCTGCCTGGCGCTCCTGTTGCGGCCCCATAACGGTTGAGGATGGGACGCTGGACCGCTATTCCCGTCCCATAGAGATCGCCCGGGTGGTGGAGTTTCTCGTCTCCGGCGCCGCCTCCTACATCACCGGGCAGGTGATCCGGGTGGACGGCGGTATGCAATGCTGGCCGGCCTGATGGATCATTTCCATCCCCTCTTGCCTGGATGCCGATAGGCAGGGGGATTCCGTATTCCCGTTCTCCACAGGTCTTCGCCGCTTCACGTCCCTGTGGGGCACCCTGTTATCTTCGGACGCCTGTTCCTATTCGGGGCGGGGCCCGGCGGCTTGGATGTGTTCCAAGGCATCCCCTGGCAGAGGGCCTCGCTCCACATACTGGACCGCTTTTTCGAGTTGGTTAAGGCTGGAAATCCCCAATAATGCTGTCGATACGCCGGGCTTACTCACCACAAAGCGAACTGCAGCTTCCACCAGATTACTAACAACCCCCTTTTCAACCAGGAAGGCGTAGCGCCGCGCCCTGACAACATCGGCGTTGTATTCCTGCTCCGAGGCAATGGGGTTGACTGAGGTTGATGCCACCGGGTGTCGTTCCGTGGCGCCACTCAGGGCCCCCCCGGCCAGTATGCGAATGGCGATCACTCCCAGTCCCTGCTGCGCGGCGCGATCGATGATTTGTCCATAATCCTGGAATGGAAACGCCGGGGGCACGGTCGTACCCGCTGAGGGATTGAGCAGGTTGTAGGGAACCTGAATCGCCTGGAATCCCCCCCTCCCCATCGCTTCCCGCAACGCATCGCTCTCCCCCAAGCCGGTGATCCCCCAGAATCGAACCTTTCCCTGCTGTTGAAGCGTCTTAAAAACCCCTATCACGATGTCAAGGTCGGGGAGGCCGATCCGGTCCGGGTCCTTCTCCGGCTGCCAGGAAAACCCGATGCGGTTGTGCAGCTGGATCAGGTCGATGGTCTCGCGGCCCAGCCGCCGAAGGCTCCCTTCCACCGACCGGGTTATTGCCTCGCCGATCCGGTTTACGTCTTTCCCGGTAAGACGCACTTTGGTCCCGATCACCCCATCGGCTCTCAACTCCCGCATGACCGCCCCCAGATTCACCTCGGATTGTCCATTTCCGTAGAGGGGCGCGGTGTCAAAGTAGTTGATGCCCAGTTCGATGGCGCGGCTCACGGCCTGCCGCATCGTAGGATATTCGCCCCGCACCAGCAGGCCGCCGATGCTGCCGCAGCCGAATCCAAGCTGAGATACGCGCAGGTCTGTTCTTCCCAAGATGTTGTATTTCATATTC
>JAPLIW010000809.1 GCA_026388915.1 Deltaproteobacteria bacterium | reverse complement strand
TATCTCTTGCAGGTAATGAGGTACATCCATCGGAATCCCCTGAGGGCTGGATGGGTAGAGGACCTAGAAGCATATCCGTGGAGCAGCCATCGCGGTTATTTATCCACTTTGCGAAAGTGGAATTGGCTCTACAAAGAATTTATTCTTTCTATGCTTCATAAAGAAGAAGGAAAACGGCTGGAAACTTATCATAGATTTGTCTGTGAAGAGGATGATGTGGGCCTCCTCAAGATCTACGAAGGCAAAAAGTGGCCGTCGATTCTGGGCAGTAAGGGATTTGTTCAGCGAATCAAAAAGAGGTTCTTTGTTCCAAGGCAGCACCCCGAGGTTCCTGAATCCAAGGTTCTGGCACCGGCGGCGGCAGATATCCTTAAGGTAGTCTGCGCGGTGTACGGAATAAAAAGAGATGAACTTCTCAGGTCGCAGAGGGGGCGATTCAACGAGCCGAGAAATGTTGCCATTTACTTGACCCGGGAGATAAGACATGACACTCTGAATGAGGTGGGCCGCTTATTTCGGATGAATCGATATAGCTCTGCGAGCAGCGCGATAGGCCGGGTGAAAGCTCAAATGGAGGGTGACCGGCAGATGCAAAAGCGCATCCAGAAAATCATAGACAATCTCTTTATGAATCAAACGCAGACTTGACCCCTTTAACGCAGACTTGACCCCTTTAGACCCTTTACCAGCGGCTTTCTTTTTGCAAATATCATTCGCCCAAACCGGCCGAAAAATGCCTTTCATGCCTTCAGAGACAAGGCCGCTACCTGCAAAAAAATCTAGAAAAGTTGGTATTTGCCGAAGCATGGTATTGCTGGTTCTTGCGCTGAGGGCCAACCAGTAGCCCCCTATATGTTGTATTTGAATCTCTTGGTACTACAATATGTAGGCATTGTCAAGCCAAAAATTAATCCTAAATCACCGCTCCCCTTAGAGCTGGATCTGGGCGCCGAGTTCAACGACCTGGTTGGCGGGCAGACCGAAATGGCCCGCCGGAGACCCGGAATTTCTCGCCAGGAAGGCGAAAAGCCCCTTCCGCCAGTGCGACATCTTCGAATCCCCCGTAGGGAAAACCGTCATTCTTCCCAGAAAGTAGGTCGTTTCGTTCTCGTTGAAGGGAAGGCCGTATTCCTTGGCCATTTTCAAGATCTCCGGAACCCGGGGGCTCTGCATATACCCATTCTGAGCCACCACCCGATAAAACCCCTGCCCTAAATCCTCCACTTTCACCCGATCTTTGCCCGCGACGACGGGAACGTTGGCCGGAAGAATGGCGAGGAGGATCACCTTCTCATGCAGGAGCTTGTTGTGCTTGAGGTGGTGCAGGAGAACCGGGGAGGTCCCTTTGGGGGTGATGGACATGAAAACCGCCGTCCCGGGTACCCGGGGAATATTGTGTTTGGCAAAATCTTCCAGGAAAAGGTCCAGGGGCAGCCGGGCGCCGATCCTCTGCATGACTTCCGCGCGCCCTTTTCTCCACGTCGTCATGCCGATGGTGAGCAGCGCGGCGGCGACGAGGGTGAACCAGCCTCCGTCTTCGACCTTGAGGAGGTTGGCTCCAAAATAAGATACGTCGAAGAGAAGGAAGATGCCCACCAAGGGGACGGACTTCCACCGCGGCCAGCCCCACGCATGGGTGATCACGAGGAAAAACAATACCGAGGTGATGGTCATGGTTCCGGTAACCGCGATTCCGTATGCTCCGGCAAGACCGCTGGACTCCCGGAAGCCGATCACCACTCCCAGGCATGCGACCATCAGGGAATAATTCACGCCCGGCATGTAGATCTGGCCGCGAACCTCACGGGAAGTATGAACGATGGCCAGACGCGGGCAAAACCCCAGCTCGATGGCTTGCTGCGTGAGGGAGAAGACCCCGGAGATCAAGGCCTGGGAGGCGATCACCGTGGCGATGGTGGCGAGGCCGACCATGGGGTACAGAAGATCCCTGGGGACCAATCCATAGAAGGGGTTTTCGCTCAGCTCGGGGCTGCTGAGGAGGAGCGCCCCCTGCCCGAAGTAGTTGAGGAGCAGGGCGGGAAAGGCCATCCCCATCCAGGAAAGCCGGATGGCCTTCCTCCCGAAGTGTCCCAGGTCGGCGTAGAGCGCCTCGCCGCCGGTCAGGCAGAGCACCACCGACCCGAAGACGACGAAGGCATGCAGATGATTCTGCAGAAAGAATCGGTAGGCGTACGCCGGGTTCACCGCCAGAAGAATACGAGGCTCCCGGGCGATGAATCCGAGTCCGAGAGCGGCGATAGTGCCAAACCAGATCACCATGACCGGCCCGAAGATCTTGCCGATATCCGCCGTTCCCCGATGCTGGAGGAAAAAGAGCAGGAAGAGGACCACACAGGTGATCGGTAATACGACCGGGGTCGCCGCCTTGGTGGCCACCTCCAGCCCCTCGACAGCCGAAAGAACCGAGATGGCCGGAGTGATGATTCCGTCTCCGTAGAGGAGCCCGGCCCCCAGAATCCCGGCAAAGACCGCGAAGGCCCGCAGCCGGGGCGAAAAATCCTTGCGGTCCCCCGATACCAGCCCGAGGAGGGCGAAGATCCCCCCTTCCCCGTGATTATCCGCCAGGAGGATGAACATCACGTACTTGATGCTCACCACGATGGTCAGCGACCAGAAAACCAGGGACATGACCCCGTAAATGTTTCCCTGGGTCAAAGCGATGGCGTGTTGCCCGTGGAAACATTCCTTGATGGTGTAAAGAGGGCTCGTCCCGATGTCGCCGTACACCACCCCCAGGGCTCCGAGAGCGAGCAGGAACGTCCCATTCTTCAGCAAGCGTTTACGGGATGGAGGGTCATGGGGGGAGGCGCCTGGGTGTTCGCCGGGGTGAGTTTTCGGTTGCCGCAATCCTGCAACTCCAGAAGGGAATGTTTGGAGGAGAACCCTTCCCTGTTTTTTTCAGCATCAACGAAAGATTCAAGCATAGGCGCCCATTGGGAGGTTGTCAAGGTTCCATTGGTTTTCGACTTAAGGAAGAACTGGTTGCCGGAACTGATCGGCGTCCGGCCAGACATCTACGAAGGTTCTCGCTTAAAAACCATGCCCCTATTTTGACACCAGCCCGAAAAAACAAAACGGGGAGTTAACTAACTCCCCGTAATAATTGGTAGGCGGTAGAGGAATTGAACCTCCGACCTCCGGTATGTGAGGGCATCAATATCAAGATGATAAGGGGTTGTTTTTACTTAGATTTTAAAGCCTTATGTCCACTGCGTGGACACTGAAACCCTCGCCAGTGTATTTAAATGCAGTTTTAATTTGACACCATTGTGACACCGGCAGCACCCTTAGCACTATAAGCACCAAGTTTCAAATGTTTTCTTATGGGCTGATGCCAAATGGCTTATCCAGATCCCCGACTCGGTCCTCGATGCTTATGATCGAGGCCGTACAGAAAGCCACTACCCACTCAACTTGATCTGTTGTTGTATTGAAATCTTGGAAATAGAAGAAGTTCGGGGTTCCATCGATCGCAAAAACCACCGATGGGGCCAGGGCAGAACACTTGGCGAAGTCAGCCATGTCCAATCCCAGGATGTAAGAGAGTAAGACGTCCCTCATCCGCGTGAAAACCCGCAGCGCGTTCCGCGAATAGTCCTCATTCACTTTGTTCCTTGAGTCGAGGACAGCCAAACCCTTGGCGAAACCAGGGAATGACCCAATAACGGAGTCCCCAATCTCCAGCAGCGCCCATCGGAGGGCAGCAATCGCACACTCAATCGCTTTCTTGAGCTCTCCCCCTTTATGTGCCACCTCCGCATCACGGATAAACCCCTTGGCTCTGGCATTTCTGATAATATCTGAGCTTCGAAGGTCGTCAATCGAGATCTGCCAGACCAACCGGAAAAGATCAGCGAGAAAGTCTCGGGTATAAGTTCGGCAATCCTGAACCTCCGAGGCATTGGGATAACGCCCCTTGTGCTGTACCTCATTCCGGATGTTATGGACGTGGACGATATGGGCGCGGTTGGGTAGGCCCTGTTTTCTTGTATCAAGTAGATGTTTTTCACATCGATCAAGAAGCGGATGGAACTCGTTTGGCGGCAGGTGACTGGGATCAAAGAATAGACAACCCGCACGAATTGCGGCTTCAATCGACCAGTCAAACGCAATAACAGCAAGGATGCCGCGAAAGGGAAGCGCCGGACCCATCGATTGAATTGCAGCATGGTCGAAAACTCTCTTGGCGACGAGGAGACGCTTTCGTGTTATATCATCCAAGGGCATCGAAGAATATCCATTCCGGTGAAAACAAAAAATATTTTGATGTCCCGAAGGCCCGGATCCAGCAGCAAACCGTCACCGCCCATAATCAGCGTCATTGGATGCTAATTTTGGAACCCGCCGCATAGCCCGCCCGCAAAAGGAAAAGCCAGGGTGATGAGGGCTGGCTTTTATGCTAATTATCCGCTATGTCATTTTTGCGAGCCTTCCCGTAAAGCTTTAGGAGCGGAATAAAACGAATAGCACTATATCCGTATCCTGCAATTAAGGATACTAAAAATACCCAGGGAATATATGAAATAACCGCGATCCCGGATAGACCAATTAAGAAATGACAAACTATTAGAATTAAAACAAAGACAATTGCGGCAATAATTCCTCCGAAGCGCCCGAAGTCTTCAATGCGAATTTTTCCTGCGACCAGCAGATTCCGCCGCAATTTGCTCAATTGACCGATCATGCATAAAATCCCTTTGCCTCTTTCGCCTGCTTTTTCCGCTACATCCTTTGCTTTGAATAAATCTTGAGCCATCCGTCCGAATCTTTCGATTCGATCTCTATTTATGGATGAACGCGACAAAATTAAATCTAAAGCCAATATATGAAGATCATTTAAGATAGAATGAATAATTATTATACTGCCTGCGACTTTTTTAATAGGACCCTCATCAATGCGCGGCAAAAAACGTTGTAGGTTTATCACATCCTCATTGACTGATTTCAATCGTTCATCCATATCATCTAAATCAAGGCTTTGAAGATCAAGAAATGCGAACGCAATAGCGACTTCTATTCTCGAAGCATAAACCTCAACAAACCCGATAGCATCTTTATCTTTTTGGGGATTGAGCAAACGCAAAAGCTGCTCATATTGATCATATGCTTTTCCAAAATATGATTCAGCAGATGGTATGTTTCCCGAATTCATTTCTGCTCGGCCCAATGCCACGAAAGCCGCAGCTTTAGAGGCAATCGCAATATTTTCGAATTCAGGCATAAAAGCATTAATGCGCTTAAGTTCTTCTAAACTTATATTTAAATATGATAATGCCCCGTAAGCGTCACCGCGTAAAAGCCTAGAAATTCCTTCGGAAAAAACGGCCATAAAGTTTATAATGCTTTGGGCCTCTTTATCGGTCGATTTATTAATAAAAGGGAGTGCAATTTTGAAATGTTCTATCGACTCCGGCTGCCTACCTTCTCCAAATAGCTTTACCCCCTCCTGCAATGAAACCATACATTGAATAAATTCTTCTTTGTTTACTAATTCTGGGGAAAATCCTAATTTTAGTTGAGCATTTTTAATATCTCCCATTTTAAATAAACGAATTGCTTCACGTAATGGAGAATAAATTGGGCTTGGAACTTTTCCCATTTTGCCAATCCTTTTTATTAAGCTATTTGGCCATATAAATATATCTTACTTACAATATCTGGATGGACAGTGATTAGACTAAAAAATACAAGGTATTGATATGGAGACCCTCATGAAATTACCAAATTCTCTAAAAGGTATATTTTGGGTTGTCAATTACATCCTTTTTTCCCCGGCGTTTTACCGGCCAATTGAATGTCCCGTCTGCAAAAATAAAAAAACCCACCTCTCCTTCAAGAAATGGGGTTTCAAAAGCTCCAAGCCAAGACCTTCCTCCCGAGCAAGGGGATTGGAGAGCGTATTTCTAAAGGGATGATAACAGAATGGGAGGGTTTGTCAAGCCATTAAACGATGGGCGAGCGCCCTTCCCCTCCCCCCTCATCCTCCCGTAATTGCAAAGCAAAAAAAATTCTTTTGCCACACCTGATTTACTCCTTGTCAAGCTCCCGATGATTCCCGTAGGCTATATAACAAATTCAGGTTCATGGTTATTTATGAAACGATATCAAAGTCTTGGAATGCAGTTACGGCTTAAACGGGTCGAAAGTGGATTGCCCCAGAAGACCCTGGGCATCCTGCTCGGAGGGGCTACCCAGGCGCTTATATCCTGGTGGGAATCGGGGCGAAATATGCCTGGCTCACGGTATCTGCCGAAGGTGAATCAGTTTTTAAACTTAGACCCTCTAACCATCCGGGTCTTTTTGCCGGCCAGTGGGTTGAATATATGGGGTAATATCTGCCAAATCACTTCTTAAATTCTTTTATAAATCTCTTTCCGATGTCCTACTCTTAAGACAACAATTTCGTTGTCTTCGATATCAAAGATAATCCTGTAGTCGCCAATTCTAAATCGATAGGTTCCCAGCTTAGAATCCGAAAGCTTTTCAGCAAACCTCAATGGTTCTTCCTTATAACGAAGAAGGACTTTACCAAGTCTTTTCTTGATTTTAGGGTCCAGTTTTTCAATATCTCTGATAGATCTTTGGGTATAGACCAGGTCGTAACTCATCCCCCAAAAACCTCTTTATGACTCTTAACCCTCTTGGCTTTATAATCTGCCCTTGCTTCTCTTATGCTCAGCAGATATTCAGGAGACGTTGCTGCCAGAAGATCCTCCAAAAGGGCATTTCTCTCTTTTTTTGCCAAGGCTTTAATTGCTCTAATGATCTCATCCGGAGCAATATTAACTTTTACAGCACTGGACATAAAATCACCCCCTGATTAAAGGCTTTTAAGATAATCTAAAAGATTTCCCAAAAATTTACAAGCATGCCATCCGGCGGTCCGGGTCTATGTGCTGGACGCATCCTATCTCCTCAAAGATTGTAAACCTGTTCCTGGGTCAGCCAAGCTGCGTATCCGATGGCCTGCTGAATATCCTCTTTTTCCAAATCCGGGTATCCCTCCGGGATCTCTTCAAAGGGGGCCCCATGGGTGATTTGGCCGACAATGACCGAAACCGGTATGCGCATTCCGCGAATACACGCCCGCCCCCCCATGATTTGGGGATCAAATGTAATTCGGTCAAAAGCCCTGTTCATTTTTCCCCCCCACCTTTGTATTTTAAAGGGGCCTTCTTACTAAAAAGGGGTTACAGCCGATAGCCTGCAACCCCTCCGTTAATCTGGTAGGCGGTAGAGGAATTGAACCTCCGACCTCCGGTATGTGAGACCGGCGCTCTAACCAACTGAGCTAACCGCCCTTAGAAACAGTGCCTAAAATGCCTCAAGTGTGCTTAAGTGCCTTAAGTATAAAGACAATGCCTAAAATGAAATCGGGCGCCGGTGTGAATGTCAGTATTATTAAGATACAAAAAAAAGAGAGAAATGTCCAGAGGTTTTTGGGGGGGCAAAAGTTCGGAGCAATGTAGTTCGGAGTTCGGAGAAAATTCCCCCCCTCACCCCATCCCTCTCCCGCAGAGGGGAGAGGGAAATTGGCAAACAATCCTCTTGAATTCCCGTTCTTCTCTGGTAGAATGGGCTGACTTTCGGAAGAAACGGAAGAAATCTCCGTCGGATATCTGCAACCATGCTTGCAAAAAGTAAATCCTCATCGCTGCGGACTTTCTTCTTCATCCTGAAACGGGAACGGTTCTTTTACATCCTGGGAGCTACCCTGGTCATTCTATTGGGCGGGGCCATCACCCTGCATCTCCTCGAATCCAGCGTCAACAAGGGAGTCGCCAATTTTTTTGATGCCATCTACTGGGCGGTCATCTCCATGACCACCACGGGGTACGGGGACATTACCCCCACCACGGTGGCGGGCCGGATCGTGGCCATCATCGTGGTTATATCTGGTATTCTTCTGTTCTCCATGGTCACGGCCACCGTTGCTTCCGTCTTTGTGGAAAAAAAGATCCGGGAGGGGAAAGGTTTGGAAACCGTCAAGAGCAAGGATCACATCGTTCTTTGCGGCTGGAATACCTATGCCGAAGAGTTCATCGAAGGTCTGCTCCGGTCCATGGCCGTGAAAAAACTCCCCCTGGTCCTGGTCAACGAGCTTTCAGAGGACGAAGTGGAGTCCCTGAAGTACAAATACCGGGACCAGGATTTCCGGTTCCTCCGGGGAGACTTCACCCGGGAGGATGTCCTGGCCCGGGCGAATATCATTCAGGCCCGTTCAGCCATCCTCCTGGCGGACACATCGGGTCAGCGCTCCCTGGAGAAAGCCGACGAGCGGACCATCCTGGCCACCCTGGCCATTAAATCCATGGCCCCGGAAGTGAAGACCTGCGCCGAGCTTCTCAACCCGGAAAATAAGCAGCACCTGATGCGGGCGAATGTGGATGAGATCGTCCTGCGGGGGGAACACATCGGAAGCCTCCTGGCCGGGGCCACGGTCTCTCCGGGGATCCCCCGGGTCATCTCCAGCCTCCTTTCCCCGGAGGAGGAGAACAACCTCTGGAAAGTGGAGATCCCGGAGCGCTTTGTGGGAAAGCCCGTCGGCGAGTTATCGGCCTACCTCAAGGAAAATTCCCAGGCCCTGCTCATCGCTCTTCTAAGCGAACGAAAGGGTTTGGTTCTGAACGACATTCTGACCGACGACCTATCGGCCATCGACCAATTCATCAAGCGAAAGTTCGAGGAGGCGGAAAAGGACCTCCCGGGAAAAAAGGACCGGGTCCTGGTAACCCTGAACCCGCCCGACCATACGATTCTCACCCGGGAGCACTCGGCCGTGGTCATCGCCCGCAACCGTCCTTGAGAGGAAAAGAGCCATGGAAGAGATCGCCTTTCTGAAAAAAATCCCCATCCTCCGAGATCTAAACGAAGAGGAGCTGGGCCAGTTCCTGAAGATCGCCCGCCGGGTCCGCTTCCCCAAAGGCCAACCGATCCTCACCGAGGGGCAGACCGGCGAGACGATGTACATCATGGAAGAAGGAATGGTGGAAATCTCCAAGACCCTGGTCATGGTCAAAGGCCAGGAGAACTCCCGGGACCGGGATAAGGTCCTGACCAAGCTCTCGGCCGAAGACCACGCCATCTTCGGAGAGGTCGCCCTTTTTGAACAGAGCAAACGCACGGCCACGGTTGTGGCGTTGACCGATTGTCTGCTCTTGGAAATCTCCAAGGCCGGTTTTTTAAAACTGGCCGAGGAAAACCCCCGCCTCGGGTACAAAATAACCCGGAATGTCGCCCAGCTTCTCTGCTCCCGGCTGCGAAAGGCGGACGAGGATACCATAAAGCTGACAACAGCCTTGTCGATGGCGTTGAGCCGATAGAATGCCAATGCGGAATTCGGAGTGCGGAATGCGGAATAAATACCATGCGGCAAGAGATTAAAAAAGTTGTAACACTTTAGCTCCTTGAAAAAGGTAACTTTGACCTTTTGAAAAGATTCACCAGAAATCCCCCCTGCCCCCCTTTGCAAA
>JAPLIW010000067.1 GCA_026388915.1 Deltaproteobacteria bacterium | reverse complement strand
GATGATCCGAATTCCTCCAGTCTGAACCCCAAGGCTATCACTCCTCTCTTCCCGGTTTTTCGCGGAAATGGGTCCTTTCCTCAAAAACTGAGGGTGGGAGAAGCAGAAGATGCGGCCGCTCCGCTCCAAGAGCATCATGCTCGAAGCCTGCCTCGAGCAAAGGAGCACGGGAGAATTTTTTCCACCCCTCCTGTACATTGCCGGGGCAAGGACCGTTCTGTCCGGGACCGCTGGATGCTAACTCATCCCGGGAATAAAAAAAGAGAGAGAATTCAATGAAATTCCTTGACGAAAAAATTTTTTTTCAGTACTTTCTAACTTTGGAAAAATAAAAGAATGTTCCACCAGGGAAAAAAGAAAATTGCAGGTCCGACAGCGAGGGACCATCCGCTGCCAGGGGGAAAAAAACAGAGGAGCCTTCTGAGAAAATGAGCGCAAGATTCACCACCGTCCCTTTGAATTTCGGCGGTCTTCCCCGCGACCAATGCCGGTGGGAAAACTCCCGGGTGGTTTTCCTCCCGGTTCCCTACGACCTCACCAGCACCTATCTGGCCGGTTCCCGCCGGGGCCCGCTGGCCATCCTGGAAGCCTCCACCCACATGGAGCTCTACGACGAGGAGCTGGATCAGGAAACCTACCGGGTGGGTTTCCACACCCTGGACCCCCTGGAGGCGGTGGCCGCCGGCCCCGAAGAGATGATCGGGTTGGTGGAGGAGTATACCCGGCGGGTATTGAGCGGGAAGAAATTCCCCGTCCTCCTGGGAGGGGAGCATTCAATCACCCTGGGACCCGCCCGCGCGCTGAAAAAGAAATATCCCCGGATTTCCTTCCTCCAGCTGGACGCCCACGCGGACCTGCGGGAGTCCTACGAAGGAACTTCCTTCAGCCACGCCTGCATCGGCCGCAGGCTGGCCGAAATCGGCCCCCTGGTTCAGGTGGGAATTCGAAGCCTCACCCGGCAAGAGAGCCTTTACCTTCAGAAGAGAGAAGTGAAAACTCTCTTCTGGCATCGTCTGGCCGAAACGCCGAACTGGGAGGAGGAGGTCCTCCGGTCCCTTTCCCCCGAAGTCTACGTCACCATCGATCTGGACGTCCTCGACCCGGCCATCATGCCCGCCACGGGCACCCCCGAGCCCGGAGGCTTGAACTGGGGGATGCTCACCCATCTCTTGGGCCGGGTGGCCCGGAGTAAGAAGGTGGTGGGATTCGACGTGGTCGAACTCACCCCCATCCCGGGCCTGATCGCTCCCGACTTCCTGGCGGCCAAATTGATCTACCGTTTTCTGGGGGAAATCTTCGCTCCGGTGCTTCGCCAAGGGAAAAAATCTTTCGCCGCAAAGGAGAAATGAATTGGAATCTTTGGTCCCTCGAAGGCTTTTCTTTACCAAAGGTGTCGGGGTGCACAAGGAGGAACTCCGCTCTTTCGAGTTGTCCCTGCGGGACGCGGGAATCGAGAAGTGCAACCTCGTCCACGTATCGAGCATCCTGCCCCCCCGCTGCAAGATCATATCCCGCACCCAGGGGCTGAAGGAATTGACCCCCGGAGGGATCACCTTCTGCGTCCTCGCCAGATGCAGCACCAACGAGCCCCGGCGCCTAATCGCCGCCTCCATTGGCTGCGCCATTCCCTCGGACCGGAACCTGTACGGCTACTTGAGCGAGCACCACGCCCACGGGCAGACCGAAAAGGAGGCCGGGGATTACGCCGAGGATCTGGCCGCCGCCATGCTGGCTTCCACCCTGGGAATCGAGTTCGAAGAGGACAAGAGCTGGGACGAGCGGAAAGAGATCTACCGCATCAGCGATAAGATCGTGCGGACCACCAACATCACCCAATCCAGCATCGTGAAGAGCGCCTGGGCCACGGTGGTGGCCGCCGCCGTCTTCCTTTTCTAGGGCGAGGAAAAGTGGGATAATGG
>JAPLIW010000114.1 GCA_026388915.1 Deltaproteobacteria bacterium | reverse complement strand
CGGTCTGCCACATTCACGTCCGGGATCCGATCACCCACCAACCCTCGATGAAGTTTGAGCACTATAAAGAAGTCTTTGACCGCATTCGGGACAAGTGCGACATGATCATCAACCTGTCCACCGGCTCGGGCGGCCGTCTCCTTTACCGTCCCAAGTCCGGCGGGAACCTTTGGGATACTTCCGGCCTGAAGAGCCCGGAAGAACGGGTGGAGCATGTGGTGAAACTGAAGCCCGAACTTTGCTCCCTGGATATCGGGTCTTTGAACTTTGGCTCTTACGCTTTCATCAACATGGTGTCCATGGTGGAGCAAATGGCCAAGATGATCAAGGAGGCGGGGACCAAGCCGGAGCTTGAAGTTTTCGACATCGGCCACATCCGCATCGGCCATCACCTGATCCGCCAGGGGTTGATCCCCGATCCCCCCCTATTCCAGCTCTGCCTGGGGATTCCCTGGGGAATCGAGGCGACCACGGAAAACATGGTTTACATGCGCAACAACCTTCCCCCCAACTGCCTCTGGTACGCCTTTGCCATCGGCCCCCAGCATTTTCCCATGGCCGCGGCTTCCATCATCAACGGGGGGCATGCACGGGTGGGCTTCGAGGACAATCTCTACATCAAGAAGGGAGTTCTGGCCAAGAGCAACGCGGAGATGACGAAGAAGGTCATCGAGATCGCCCATCTCCTCGATCGCGAGGTGGCAACCCCTAAGGAGGCGCGGCAGATTCTGAAGCTGAAAAGCTGAAATAGAAGGTGGAATGAAAAACCTAATGGGACACAGATAAACACAGATGAACACAGATTTATATTAGAAAAAGACCCAAAGACAAAAGATTTAATGGGACGCGGATGAACGCGGATCAACACGGATGAAGCAGGAAGGGCAAATACGAAGGTTGGGGGAAGGTTATTTGAGCTTTGAGAGTCGTTGAACGATTCTTAACGTAGCAGTTAAATCTTCGTTCTTTCTGCGTCATCTGCGTAATCTGCGGATAAAAAGCTTCGGATCAGAAGGGCTTGTCAAAAGGCCCTAAAATCCGCATCAGATAGATATCGGCGAGGTCTCCCCCTTTTCCCGCCCTCCAGATCCCGGCTACGGTTCCTTCCCCATTTCTCACCACTACCACGAGCTGGCTGGTCGCCCGGAAGCGTTCGCTGTAGTATAAGGGGATCTGCTGGTAGCTCAGGTCCCTTCGCGTCGCCGAGCTTCCCAGGACGGGAAGGTAAACATCCATCCGCCATTCTCCGAGCCCGACCTTTCCCCCTTTCCGGACTGTCCATTCCTGGAGGAGGCTCTTCACATATTTCTCCAGGCCCTGAGGGGTCTGGTGCCCTCCCAGGGCCCGAACCTTTATATCCACCGTCTTCCCCGCGGGGTCAAATCCAATTTCTTTCAGGTTCTCTTCCAGGGATTGGGCGAGGATCGCTTGCAGCTCGGCGGACGTGCCCTGCTCGGGAGGAAGGTAGTCCACCGTGGCGCAGGAGGGGAGAAGAAAAAGGGCCAGGAAAAGCAAGGTCCGGATCCGAGGCCTGCATCGGAATAAATGGGTACCCATGGGTTGTCCCTATTCGATCGATTTGAACGGACCGATCATATAAAGGATGTAATACTCCAGGTACCGGGCTTCGCCTTTTAGGTCTTCCGTCTGGAGAATCTTTCCCGATTCCCGTTCATAAAAGGTCAGGTGCAAATCAACAATTCCTTGGGTAGACTCCATGTAGACCAGGGGGATGAAGTCCCTCCGGGTCTGGTGGACTCCGAAAACCCTGGCCTTCACATCGAGTAGAACGTCCGCCTGGGTTTTGGACTGTGCCATCCGGGCGCCCTGGGCGGATATTTTTTCCGCCAACCAGGAACGGAGAAATCGTTCCTCGGCGCTCTCCTCTCCGGTCCGGTCGGTCAGGGTGTACACCTCCACCCACAGGGTTTTCCCCTTGTAGGCTTCAAAGTTTGCGGCCTTCATGGCTTTTTCCAGGGCATTGACCGGAGTGGATTGGGAATCCGCAGAACGCCCCATGCTCGGGCCCCAGTATCTCTTCGTAGCGCAGGAAGAGGCGAAGGACAGGATTAGAACCATTAGGAACGACCATTCGATGAGTTGCCGATGAAGGGATCTGCTTTCCATATTTTAGGCGCTCTCCTCTTGGCTGGAAATCCAGATGGAATTTTGCAGCGGACCGCCCGGCCCCCTGATGACGGCCATAAAAAGCATAACGGACCACTGTTCGGATTGTCAAGGAACAAACCGGTCTAATTCGGAATTCGGAATGCGGAATGCCGGATGCAAAATTAAAAATCTGGCTTGCCCCGAATTTCTTTTAGGACCGGGTTTTTCCCTTATTCCGCATTCCGCATTTAATAAAATTTTCTTCTTGATTCCCGGAACCCGGTCAAAATATACTCTTGCATCTTGTCTGATTGAGATTGATCCAGTCTGATTCGCAGGAGAGAAAAAATGGGATTGATGAAAGGAACGCTTACTTTTTCCCGCTATCGGCTCCAGGAGCCTCTTCCGGGTAATTTCCAGGAATTCATCCACCGGCAGATCAAGAGGTTCGCCTTCCGGGAGCTCTCCATGGGGAGCGAAGAAAAATCTTCCGGATGGACAAGCCTGGATAATATCCTGGACACCCAATTCGAGTATGCCAACTACGCGGTGGGGGATTACCTGGCTTTTTCCTTCCGCCTGGACCGGAAGAAAGTCCCCCCCTCCCTGATGAAGATCAAATACCTCGAAGCCGAAAAGAAAGCCCTCGGCGCGAAAACCAAAAAATTTCTTTCCAAGGGAGAGAAGGAGGAGCTCAAAGAGCGTATCCACCTGGAACTGCTGAGCAAGACCTACCCGGTTCCATCCTTTTTCGATGTCTGCTGGTCCCTCAACGGGGGGTGGGTGATTTTCGGTTCTCTCTCCCCCCAGGCCACCGAAGAGTTCGAGAAGCTCTTCAAGAAATCCTTCAACCTGACTCTTTCTCCCCTGGTTCCCTGGGACCCGCAACGGCTCGAGGCGGGCCTGGCGGAAAAAATCGCGTCCCTGAAAGATGGAGTCTTTCTCAACCCCCAGAGCCCGGACCCGGGAAAGGCGGGCCCCCCCCTTCTGGGAAGGGAATTTCTCACCTGGCTCTGGTTCAAGAGCGAAGAGCGGGGTGGGGCGGTGCAGATTCCCGGAACGGGGGATGTGGAAGTTTCGTTCGCCCGCAGGCTGGCTCTGGAATCCGGCGGGGGTGAATATTCCGAGAGCATCGTCTGCCAGGGGTTCCATGCCGGTTTGAAAGAAGGAAAAGCGGCCATCCTGGAAGGGAAGAAAGCCAAGGAGGCCCGGATTCAGCTCGGAGCGGGGCCGGAAAAGTTTGAATTTACCCTGAAGGCGGACTCTTTCCAGTTTCAGAGTCTCCGCCTGCCGTCGGGGTTTACCGAAGGAGAAGAGGAAGAAGACCGGGAGGGCCGGGTTCTGGAGAGAGTTTACCTGGTCGAGAAGGTCGTCAAGGCCACGGATCAGCTCTTCTCCACGTTCCTCAAAAGGCGCCTTTCCCCCCAGTGGTCTTCGGAAGAAATTCCGCGGGTCAAGAAGTGGCTGACGAAATAGCTTTAATGCGGAATGTAGAATGCGGAATGCGGAATGGAAAAAGAAGCAAAGAATTCCGAATTCCACATTCCGAATTCCGAATTTGGCACGCCCAAGCATCCCGAAAATGCCAAATTTTTTGAGCTCCCAAGGAGAGCCGGGAGTTTACCTTAAAGAAATTATGGGGGCGGGTTCGGCCCTCTTGTCTTGCGGATTACGTGGATGGCCGTGGCTTTGAAGGAGGCGGAGACGATTTGGCCCTCCTGGAGGGACAAATTCTCCAGGGAATGGCCGGTCACGTAGGCCACGAGGGGGAATCCGCAATCAAGATGAACCTTATAATAGAGGCCCAGGGGAACAATCTTGGTGATCATGGCGGGAAACACATTCCGGGCGCTGGTTGCCTCCTGATGGGGGGGAACGGCAAGGGTTACATTTTCCGGGCGGATGCAGAAGACCACCGGCTCTCCGATTTCGACCTCTCCTACCGCCTCCACCTCCTGGGCAAAAATTGAAGCGATAAAGCTCCCCCGACCCTTTTTGACGACCTCCCCGCTCAGGATCGTCTCCACCCCCACGAACGAGGCGATAAATTCATCCCGGGGCTGGTTCATGACCTCGGTCGGAGGGCCGATCTGCAAAATCCTTCCCTCATTCATCACCGCGATCCGGTCGGAAAGACGCAGGGCCTCCATGCGATCATGGGTGGCGAAGATGGTGGTGGTGGTGGTCTGGCGGAGAATTTTCTCCAGGTCCTCCATCAGGGATTCCCGGGTGGGCGGGTCCAGGGAGGCGAAAGGTTCGTCCAGGAAGAGGATGTCGGGCTGAATGGCCATGGCCCGCGCCAGGGCAACCCGCTGGGCCTCCCCCCCCGAGAGCTTTCGTGCGGAGCGTTCGCTGAGATGAGGGATCCCGAACCTCCGCAGGTTTTGTCCTACCCTTTTTTTGATTTCGGGCCCATTCATCCCCCGGATTTTCAGGCCGCAGGCCACATTCTGGAAAACCGTCGTGTCGAAGAGCAGGGGCTCCTGGAAAACCATGGCCAGCATTCTCCGGTATTGAAGGAGGCCGTGGCTGGAAAATACATTTTCCCCCTTGAAGAAGAACTCTCCGCCATGGGGTTTGATCAGGCAGGCCAGAGTCTGCATGAGGGTCGTCTTCCCGGCCCCGTTGGGCCCGATGAGGGAAAGAATGGTCCCCTCCTCCACCGTCAGGGAGGAAATATCCAATACCAGGAACCCCCCCCTTCGGACCCTCAATTCCCTGACTGCTAAAAGCGGCGCCGGTACAGTCACCTCGGCCTCTCCCTCTGCTGGATGTGAGTCAGGACGAGGTTGATGGAGTAGGCGAGAAGCAGGAGAATGATCCCCAGGGCGATGGCCACATCGAAGTTCCCCCGGCTGGTTTCCATGACCGTGGCCGTGGTCAGAACCCGGCTGTACCCCTTGATGTTGCCGCCGACCATGATCGATGCCCCCACTTCGGAGATGACTCCGCCGAACCCGGCCATCACCCCGGCCAGAAGCGGGAGTCGCGCCTCTTTGACCAATATCCAGACCATTTGCAGGCGCGTGGCTCCGAGGGCCAGGATTTGGAGGCGAAGTTTCTTGGGGAGGGCCTGGATCGCCGCCAGGGTGATTCCCATGACAATGGGAGTAGCGATCACCGCCTGGGCGATGATCATCGCCGCCGGGGTATACAGAATCCCCAGAAACCCCAGCGGTCCGTTCCGCCACAGGAAGATGGTCACAAAAAGGCCCACCACCACCGGCGGCAGGCCCATTCCCGTGTTGATCAGGCTTACCACCAGCCTTCGCCCCGGGAATTCCGTCAGGGCCACCAGCGTGCCGATGGAGATTCCGATGAAAAGACTGATCAGCGTGGCCGTTCCCGAGACCTGGAGGGAAAGGAGGGTGATCCCCAAGACCTCCGGATCAAGGGTAAAAATGAGGTGAAAGGCCTTCAGTATTCCTTCAAAAATGAGGTCCATCTACTTCCCCAGGTACTCTTCTTTCTTTCCCGCATCGGGGAAGAACAAAGGCGATCCGAATTTTTCCACCCCGAAGGTCTTGAGGATATCCTGAACCTCTTTGGATACCATGAAATCGGCAAAAGGCTTGGCCCCCGCGGCGTTGACTTTTGTCCTTTTGGCCGGATTGACATCTATGACTTGGTAGATGTTGAGCAGGATGGCATCGCGTTCAACC
>JAPLIW010000118.1 GCA_026388915.1 Deltaproteobacteria bacterium | reverse complement strand
GGAAAGGACGTGCCGGATGAGGTCTTCGGCGCTCTGGCGGAAGAAAGGCTCCGGGAAGCCCATGGCCTGGGCGAGCAGGGAGAAGACCTCCCAGTTCGGCTTGCTCTGGCCCACGGGGGGGACGACGGCTTTTACCTGTTGAATACAATAATTCCCGTAAGCCCGGTAGATATCGCTGTGTTCCAGGGAGGAGGTGGAAGGGAGGACGACGTCCGCGTACTTGGCCGTGTCGGTCATGAACCTCTCGTGGACCACGGTGAAAAGGTCTTCCCGGGCCAGTCCTTTCAGCACTTGATTCTGGTCGGGGGCGATGGAGGCCGGGTTGGAATGGTACACGTACAGGCTCTGTATGGGGGGATTGTCCAAGTGGTTCAAGGCATGGCCGAGCTGGTTCATGTTCACGATCCGCGTCTTCCTGGCCATGAAATCTTCCCGGATGATTTCGGCCATGGCAAAAGCCCCTGCCGTGGATGTGCCCACGAAAGCCCCGCCTCCCTTCTTGCGCCAGGCCCCCACCAGGGCCGGGAGGCAGACGATGGACCGGACGTTCATCCCCCCGTTTCCGTACCGGGAAAGGCCGGCCCCGATGCGGATGAAGGGTGCTTTGGCCCGGCCGAAAGCTTTGGCCATGAATTCAATTTTATCGGGGGGGAGACCGGTCAACGAGCTGACCCTTTCCGGGGTCATTTCGGGGAGGATTTTGCTTTTCAGCTCATCAAACCCCTGCACTGAGGCGGAGAGAAATTCCTGATCCAGGAGGTTTTCCCGGGCCAGAATATGCATGATCCCCAGGGCCAGCGCGCCGTCGCTCGCCGGGCGGACCACAAAAGTACGGTCGGCGATCCCTGCCGTGGGAGTTTCGTACGTATCGACGAGCCAGACCTGGGCCCCTTTCTTTTTGGCCTCCCTGACGGCATGGAGCTGATGGATGTTGGTAGCTACGGCGTTGATCCCCCAGAGGATGACCAGGTCGCTGAAGGCCAATTCGTCGGGGTGTGGAGCTACGGTGTTGCCCATGACCGCTTTCCAGCCTGCTTCCTTGGCCGGGGCGCATATCGTCCGGTCCAGGCGCGAGGCCCCCAGGCGGTAGAAGAAGGGATGGCCTGAATTCCTCTGGACGAGCCCCATGGTCCCGGCGTAGGAATAGGGGAGGATGGCCTCAGCCCCGTGTTTGCCGATGATCTCTTTCCATCGTTCGGAAACCCGCTGAATCGCCTCTGGCCAGGAAATTGGCTGGAATTGGCCGGCGCCCTTGGGGCCGGTTCGGAGAAGGGGTGTGGTTAATCGGAGGGGGGAATGGACCGTCCTCTCGTAATGGTTCATTTTGGGGCAGAGGACTCCCCGGGTAAAGGGGTGCTCCGGGTCCCCCGAAACCCGGACGGCTTTCCCGTCCACCACCTCAACCAGAAGCCCGCAGCTATCCGGGCAGTCGTAGGGGCAAACCGATCGCTTGATCTCTCCAGCCACAAGGACCTCCTTTTTTATCTTATCCCTTTTCCTCCCCATCGACAAGTTTGGAAGTGGCGCTTTGCGCAAGAATAATCACGTGCGCTTTATCAATCCTTGACCCAAGTTTTTCCGTGGACTGTAAACTGATCGCGGTGGACTATTCTCTAAATTGCCATATTGCTATATTGATGATCTCGTAAAAAGTCTCTTGGAGCGTCACCCCGGCGAAAGCCGGGGTCCAGAACATCTTGAAATAACTGGATTCCGGCTTTCGCCGGAATGACGAATTCTATGGAATTGC
>JAPLIW010000920.1 GCA_026388915.1 Deltaproteobacteria bacterium | reverse complement strand
TTCGATGGGCAGACGGTCCACCCCGTATTTTTTCGCCCGAGCTTTTACGACCTGGATCAAAGCCCTCTTCTTCTTTTCGTCAATTTCCCTTGGGGGCTTTTCGGCGATGATTTTCTTCCAGAGATCGTGGGCCTTCTGCAGGGCGGACTTAAACCCCGCCTTCTCGAAAGCGGTACGCGTCCCCCGGTCAATGATGGGCCCCGGCATGACGAATTCCTTGCGGAAGTTGGCCAGGGTATGTTTGGCCCGCAGGTAACTCTTGCCCTGCGTAAACATCTCCTTGATGAGATCGACGGCCCGACTCTCGTCATTAAATTCGATCCCGCCGTTGACGAGCCGCTGCGCCTGTCCGGCGATCTCGTTGTCGATCATCAGCTTGTCATGGCTGATCACGGACGCGTACTCCAGGATTCCCGCTCCGCGCATCATGTTCACCCGGCAGAGATAACCCAGAAGGTATGCGTTCGCCGTCTCAAAACTCCCCTGCTCATCCGGCAGCTTGCTATCTGTTCGCCCGAGGTTTCCCAGGGTGGGAATTTTCAGGTAGTTGCCCACCTGGGCGATGAGGCACATCATCATAATGGACTCCATGGCCGACTGAATGGCGGTGCCGGTGCGCATATCAAAGGCGCTCGCGCCGCTGCCCCAGATGAGGAAGCCCCCTTTGCGTACGAGCTGGCTCAAAACAACGCCGCTCAAGTTCTCCGCAGTGGTCTGCACGGCCGTCCCCGTGATCGTTACAGGAGACGTAGCGCCGGCGAGCGGGATGGGGAGGACAACGGCCGGCAGATTCGTCCGCAGGCAGTCTATAAAATTCTGGATGACAACAGGACTCCAATGAAGGGGCGAAGACGGATCGTTGGGGTGGACGTGGGCCGGCTTTGTGCTCAGATCGGGGACTCCATCTCCCATAATCTTGATCATCTCGTCCATGACGTCGAACCCCTCTTTGCTCCAAGCCGAGCAATACGTCGGATGGGAGCAATAGAGGTAGTCGAGGAGGAAACGGTAATTATCGGCGATCTCTCGGGGAACGTCCGTCAGGAGGAATGGAGCGGTAAAAGCGATGTGTTTACACTCCTCATGGAGGCGGGAATGGATGACCTGGTCGCGGGTTACCGGCGCGCGCTTCACCTTCGGGTTTTCATAATCCTGGATATAGAGCGCCACGCCGTCGCCCGTGATGTGGCAGTCATCGCCTCCGAGGTTAAAGAGCTTTTTCTGATGGTCCTTGTCGTAATAAGGGATCACCGGCGGGACGGTGCGCAAGGCGCGGTCGATGATGTCGCCGGATAATTTGACTCTCCCCGTCGCGCGATCCACCCGGGCTCCCGCCCCTTCAAAAAGATCGAGGCATTGCGAATTGTCTTTGAACGTCACCCCCACATCGTCGAGAATGTTATAGGCATCCTGGATGATCTGGCGGATCTGGGCTTCTTCCAAAAGTTGTAATTTCGGTCGGATTATCATTCGGCCCACCCCCCTAACGCAGCATGGCGTCAATTTTATTTTTTCCATCAACCGCATCAGCTCCGTAGGCATCGGCGCCGATTTCTTCCGCCCAGGCCGGGGTAACCGGGGCCCCCCCGACGATGACCTTTACGTGCTCACGCAGCCCGCTTTCTTTCAGCATGGCCATAAACTGGCGCTGTCCCAGCATCGTGGTCGTCAGTAGCGAGGAAAGGCCGATGACCTTCGGTTTTTCTTTCCGGACAACGTCGATCAATTTTTCATTGGGCACGTCGACCCCAAGGTCGATGACTTCATATCCCCCGAGAGACAAAAACGTGCCCACCAGGTTTTTGCCGATATCGTGGAGATCCCCTTTGACCGTCGCGATGACGACCTTGCCCTTCTTCCTCACCTGGCTTTCCTGGCCCTTTGGTATATAGGGGTCCAGGATCTTCGTCGCCTCATTGAAGATCTCCCCGGCGAAGACGAGTTCGGGGATGAAGGCTTCGCCCGCGGAAAACTTTTCCCCCAATAATTTCAATCCCAGAGTCAGGGAATCAAGGATCGCATTCACCTGAATCCCCTGCCCGGCAAAGCCGGAGACCAGCTTCAGGGTATCCTCCTGATTGCACTCGCTCATGGCCTTCGTAAGGTCACGTAATTCCATGCCTGCCTCCCTCCTCCAAATGTTTGCTCATCAAAATTGAGCGGATTCTCGCTTTCGCGGGAAACAGATGGGCTTAATATCGTATTGCCCTACCTCGGGGCCTTTCCCTACCCGCCTTCCCGGGGACATGCTTTCGCAGGGATGACGGATATTGCCCTTTCCAGCCTTACACTACACCGAAAGATGCTTCTGAATGATCACCTCGTTTTCCTGCAGCTCGCGCGTTGTGGCCATCTGTTCGATCTTTCCCTTCGTGCCCATGAGGTAGTGGCGCTGGGCGATGCGCAGGGTGAGGCGGTAGTTCTGTTCGACGAGAAGGAGCGTGAGCCCGTGCCGGTCGAGCAAATTGCAGATAATCTCCCGGACCGCATTCACCATGATCGGGGAAAGGCCCTGGGAGGGCTCGTCCAGCAGCATGATGCGTGGGTTCCCCATCAGAGCCCGGGCGACGGCGAGCATCTGCTGCTCCCCTCCGCTGAGCGTCGATCCGTCCTGCCTTTTCCTCTCCTGGAGAATGGGGAAGTATTCGTAGACCGCCTCAAACGTCCAGCCCCCTCCCTGCGGCAACGGCCTCTCCGCCAATTTGAGATTCTCTTCGACCGTCAGGCCGGGGAAGATATTCCTCTCCGCCGGAACATAGGCGATCCCCTTCCCGGCGATGCGATGGGGCGGCCACCCCTTTACCTCCTCCCCTTCCAGTTTTATGCTTCCCCGCCGGGGCGGAGTGAGCCCCACAATGGATCGAAGCGTGGTGGTTTTCCCGACGCCATTGCGCCCCAGAATCGAGACGGCTTCTCCTTTCCCCACGAAGAGGGAGAGACCCTGGATGATGTGGCTCGCCCCGTAGTAGGTGTGAATCTCTTCCACCTCGATGATCTT
>JAPLIW010000391.1 GCA_026388915.1 Deltaproteobacteria bacterium | reverse complement strand
GACGATCCGGCCAAACACGATTTCTTGGCAATTTTCAAGATTTTTCATTTTGACCAGCCATGCGACGAATCACGTACTTTTCGAACAAAGCCTAATTTTCATTTCGCATTCCGAATTCCGAACTCCGCATTCAAATCATTCCATGTCCAGTGGATAAATGGGACGGCGGATTTTATGGTAGGTAAAGTGTTTGAGATCCCGGGATGCCAGGCCGCCGCTGTCCACCAGCATGACTTTGCGGGAGATGGGCTCGAAGGCCGCCCGGAAGTGGTGCCAGGATTTTACCGCAACGACCGAGCAGGCCCGGGGATCGATCTTCTGGCTGAGAAAGACTTGAAGATCATAAACCTGTATGTTGTGGGTGGCCACAAGCACCCGTACCCCGCCGCAGCGAAGGACGGCGGTGGGGCCCATGGAAAGTTGAACTCCTTTACTCATGGGGCCCTGGGCGATAAATTTTCCGTCGCTCACATGCTCGACGGTTCCCCGAACCTTCAGGGAGGGACCATACGTTTTCGGGTCGATTTTCGCTCCCAGAGTGATTTCTACCTCCTGGCCCAAACCTGCGGTGATGCATTTTTGAGCGGCTTCCGGGTCAGGCACACAGCCGAAGGCCGCATTGTCCAATTGGGCATGGATCATGGCCTCCAGCAATCGAACCGAATCCCCGTATCCCCCCGATCCGGGGTTGTCGGTGAAATCCGCCAGGATGAGCGGCCGGCCATCTTTTGATTCTTTTCCGGCCTCGGTCATGGCTTCCTGCAGGCTGTAGATGGGAACTGTGATTTCCCGGCGGGTTTCCCAGACATCTTTCATTAATTCTTCGGCAGCACCCTTGAACCGGGAGGGGTCCCCGTGCGCCGTAATGGTCACGGAAGGTCCGGCATCGGGGATATCGGCCCAGACGAATCCGGCGCAGACGGTAATGGCCAATACACCCGGATTTTTCTGACGCAACTGTTCCGCATGGGCCAGGATTCTGGACATGGGGCCCCCCTGGGTGCGCCCGTAATCCAGGCCTTCTAGCACCGGCCCCCGCCAAACCAGGGAGCGGGGTCGGATCTCCCCGTTCATGGCGCGCTGGAGCAAATCAGCGGCTTCCATGCCCCTTTCGTATTGATCTATGTGCGGGTAGGTCCGGTAAGCGATGACGATATGGGCCAGTCGGGCCATGGCGTTCGAGACGTTGGCATGGATGTCGAGGCTGATGGAGATGGGAACCTCCGGCCCGAGCTTTTCCCGCAAACGCCGCAGGAGGTCTCCCTCGGCGTCGTCCTGGTCTTCGGTGACCATGGCCCCGTGGAGGGAAAGGAGCACCCCATCGAAGGGTCCTTCTTGGCAGGCTTCCAGTACCGCCCCGCTAAGATGGGCCCAATCTTTGGCCGGGGTTTTTCCTCCCGGAGTTGCGGCGGCGGCGATGGGCTGCACCAGCTCCCATCCGTACTTCTTGGCCGCGTCGAGATGCGCCCCCATCTCTGTCTTGGTCCCGGAAAGGGCTTGGGCAATTTCCTCTCCCCGGTAGTAGCGACGCGCTTTGTATAAAGATAAGGTGGTGGGGAGGATGCTGAAGGTGTTGGTTTCGTGGCTGATCTCGGCGGAAAGAATTCGACGACTCATTTAACTTTCTCCTCATAGAGCATCGTGGTGGCGGTTCGCGAACCGCCCCTACACCTGAATAGTTTCTCCGAAC